>JAPLXC010000016.1 GCA_026396275.1 Candidatus Moraniibacteriota bacterium
ATTTTCAATGATTCTGGCGGTTGTTCCCCAAATAGCCGGAGCTTTTTTCGAATTTCCTTTTTTCAGGATGACGATTCCATCGGGTGTAATATTAACTTTAACTTCATTGTGATGTGTAAAATCAAGAGTACCCTTGGGACCCTTTATGGTAATTTTGTTCCCCGCAATTTCAGCATTCACTCCTTGGGGAATTGTAATTGGTTTTTTCGCTAATCTGCTCATATAGTTTTAACTGCTTTACTCAACTTTTCGTAAAAGCTACCAGACCTCGCAAATTAATTCTCCTCCCACCTTCTGCTGGCGGGCTTCTTTTCCTGTCATAACTCCTCGAGAGGTGGAAATAACAGTAATTCCATGTCCATACCTGGTTGGCTTGATGTTCCTGTTGCCGGTATACACCCTTTTCCCTTCCTTGCTTATTCTTCTGATTCCCCTGATAGCCGGGGCTTTCTTGACATTAGAATCTTTCAGATATTTGAGATAAATGCGAATATTTGCTTTAGTTTCTTTCATTTCCTTTACTGCCCGTTCAACATAACCTTTGTCTTCTAGAATCTTGGCGATTGCCATTTTTAAATTGGAGAAGGAAATAAGCACTTCTTCCTTGCCTGCTCTTTGGGCATTTCTTATCCGAGTTAACATGTCGCTGATTGGATCGAGCATATATAATTCTAATTTACGAATAAATGCTAATCTACTAATTGCGAATAGATTTTACCAGGTATTAGCGATTGGTGGATTGGCATTTATTAGCGTGATTAGTATCATGATTTACCAGCTGCTTTTTTTTACTCCTGGTATTTCCCCTTTACTGGCCAGCTCCCGGAAACAAATACGGCACAGACCAAATTTTCTCATATATCCTCTCTTTCTGCCGCACTTCCAACAGCGCCGGACTTTCCGGGTAGAAAATTTCGGTTTTTTTACGGATCTAATGTAAGTGGAAATTTTCGACATAATTGTTTCTCTTGTCTACTAATTACCTGCCCGAAACGCCTTGATAAGTATCATGGCAGGCGGGCGAATCGTGTACCAATATACGAATTCGTATATTCGTAAGTGATTAGTAATTAGTAGCCTACTTAATGGGAAATCCTAGTGCCCTGAATAACGCCACTCCTTCCTTATGACTTTTCGCATTTATTACCACTGTTACCTGAAAACCAAAAATGTTTTTTACTTTTTCAGCAGAAATTTCCGGAAAGATTGTATGTTCCTGAATGCCAATATTCAAGTTTCCTTTCCCATCAATCACTTTTTCCTCAATACCCTGAAAGTCCCTTATCCGGGGAAGTGTCGCGTTGACAAGCCGATCGATGAATTGCCACATTCTTCTGCCGCGAAGAGTGATCTTCATTCCAATTTCAAGCCCTTGTCGAATTTTAAAACCGGAAATTGCCTTTCTCGCCTTGGTTTTGATTGGCTTTTGACCAGTTATCTCTTTCAGTGCGCTTTCAACCTCTTCGATTTTTCCCGATTCCCGGAGAAGCTTTCCTACTCCTACATTAACCACCACTTTCTCTATCCTGGGAACTGCCAGTGTGTTGGAATATTTAAAATTCTTTTTCATTTCCGGAACAACTTCCTTCTTATATCGCTCTTGAATTAAAGATGTTTTCATAATAACACTCATATTTAATTACTGAATATCGCCCTTGCATACTTTGCACATTCTTATCTTGCGGCTTTTTTCTATTTTATAACCGACCCGAGTGGGCTTTCCGCAATGAGGACATATTAATTTAACCTTAGAGGAAGCTAAAGGAGTTGGAATTTCTACTCTTTGTCCTTTTTCTCCTCCCTTGCGAGGACGCCTGTGTTTTTTCACTAAATTAATTCCTTCCACCACTAATTTTCCGCTTTTGGGAAGAACACGAATTACTTTCCCGCGTTTTCCCCGGTCTTTACCTGAAATTATTTGAACTTGGTCACCTTTTCTTATCTTCATTAATTTGGCTACTAATTACTAATTTTGTGCTAATATGCGAATATTTTTACCACGTTATTCGTATATTCGTACATGATTTGCCACTGCCTTAGCGGGGTCCCGCTACAGCGGGATATTTCGCAGAGAACTACAAAACCTCTGGCGCCAGCGAGACAATCTTAACAAATCCTTTCTCTCGCAGTTCCCTAGCCACCGGCCCAAAGATTCTAGTGCCTCTAGGTTCTAATCCTTCAACAATAACCGCCGCATTTTCATCAAAACAAATATAAGAGCCGTCGCTTCGGCGAAGGGACTTTTTCTGACGCACGATTACCGCTCTTACTTTATCTCCTTTTTTTACTATTCCGCGGGGCTCTGCTGTTTTAACAGACGCGGAAACTATGTCACCGATAAAAGCATAACGCCTTCTTGTGCCGCCCAGCACTTTGAAACACTCGATGATCTTAGCACCGGTATTATCAGCTACTTTTAATTGCGTTTCTGCTTGAATCATATAATTTTTGCAGAGATTACAAAACCTTAAATCTCTTTTCCTTACTTATCGGCCGGCACTGGACAAATTCAACCACATCCCCGACTTTGTGTTTATTATCCGGATCATGCACTTTGTAATTTTTTGTTGCCCGATACTTTTTCAAATACTTGGGATGCGTCTTGAGCGTTTCCACCGCTACCACGATAGTTTTATCCATCTTATCACTTACTACTGCTCCTTTCATTTTTGCTAATTTTTTCTCCATAAAATTTATAGCTTACCACAAAAAATTTTTTACTTTTTTATTTCTATTTCTTTACTGATTGCAATAGCTCTGGCAATGTCCCGCTTGACTTTTCGATACTCCCGATGGTTTTTGAGTTGCTTGGACGAAATATCAAAGCGTAACTGAACAGCTCTTGCTCGCTTTTCTTCTAAAAACTTTTTAATTTCTCCGCTGCTCATTTCTCTAATTTCTTTTGCTTTCATAATTTCATCCGCCTCCGCGGAAAACCATAAGCGTAAATCTGCAACAAATAGATGGTTTTCTTTTCCTGCTTCGGCGGATTTTGCTCCGCCTACCGGCAGTAAATGCTGCTTATGTTAATCTGCGGAGTTTCACTTTTTTATGAATTTCGTCTTTTTTCCCAGCTTATGGGACGCCAGCCGTAGCGCTTCGCGCGCAATATTTTCCGTTACTCCATCCATCTCAAACAGCATTCTTCCCGCTTGAATCTTGGCTACAAAATGATCAACGCTTCCTTTTCCTTTTCCCATCGGAACCTCGTCTCCCTTTTTTGTCATTGGCTTGTCGGGAAATATCCTGATCCAAACTTTTCCTCCCCGCTGGATGTAGCGCGTCATCGCCCGCCGGGCAGCCTCAATCTGGCGAGCAGTAACTAAGCCGGCATCCATGGACTTAAGGCCAAAGCTTCCAAAACTCAATTCCGTTCCTCTTTGAGCCGTACCGGCAATCTTTCCTCCCCGCTGAATTTTCCGGTGTTTTACTTTTTTCGGCATTAACATGCTATTTCTGTCTTCAAGCGAAGCGAGAAGCTATCTGCCCACAATGCTACGCATAGCGTTTGCAGGCGGGTAAAAAAGCATCCCGCATCGATTCGTTTTTTAATCTTTACAATGTTACAGATTAAACCGCAGGCGATTCCAAGAAAAAAACTTTAACGAGTATAAATCTTCCTTGGAATCGGTGCGGGATAATCCTTTCAATGCGCTTATTCCTTCTTGTCAAATACTTCCTTCTTGTAAATCCATACTTTCACGCCAATCGCCCCATAGGTGGTGCGGGCCGTCGCCCGGGCGAAATCAATGTCGGCTCGGAGCGTGTGCAAGGGAATTGTCCCCCGGTAAAGCCATTCTCTTCGGGACATTTCCGCTCCGCCTAATCTCCCGGCTATCTCTATTTTTACACCTTTTACGCTTTTATTTTTTTCGACTTGGTCCAAAATTGATTTCAAAACCCGGCGGAAAGGAATTCTCTTTTCCAACTGCTCGGCAACGTTCTGGGAAACTAAAGAGGCACTTTCTTCAAATTGTTTAATTTCCCGTATTTCAATCTTCAGCTCTATTTTTTTCTTTCCGGCAAAAAATTTCTTTTTAATGAAATTGCTAATATCCTCAATCCCCGTGCCTCCCCGGCCGATTAAAACCCCCGGACGAGCGGTTTTAATTATAAGTTTCACAATTCCTGCTGACCGTTCTATTTCCACATCGGCAATAGCCGCTTTTTTCCAGCGCTGCATTACAAGGCGGCGAATCTTTATGTCCTCTTTCAAATTCTGGACGTAATTTTTCTTTCCGAACCACCGCGACCTCCAGGAGGTAGTTATTCCGATTCGCAAACTTTTTGGATTAACTTTGTGTCCCATGCGATTAGCTCTACGAATTACGAATTCTTACGAAATTACGAATTTTGTTTTATCTATTTTCGTAGTTTCGTACATGTTCGTACTTCGTAGAGAATTATCCGGATTTTCTCCTAAACATTCTCTTCATCCACCCGCCGCGTTCATCCTTTTTCAGCTTTTCTCTTTCCTCTTCGCGCTTTTCCCTAAAAGGGACAGCTTCTTCCTTTTTTTCTTTTTCGTCCTTGCCTTTCTTTGCTTTTTCTTCTTCTCTGATCTCGCGCTCCAGTTTTTTCCTGGCCTCTTCGCGCTCTTTTCTCTCCTTTTCCAGCTGCTCCTTTGATTTTCTGTTTTTTCCTTCAACGCGCTCTTCCAGCGTAAGTGTAACGGCTGAAGTTCTTTTTAGAATCGGAGCTGCTCTTCCGTGAGCGCGAGCCATCCAGCGCTTAAGCCGTGATCCTTCTCCTACCTGAATATCGAAAACGTATAAATTATCTCTATCTAAACCAAGGTTGTTTTCCGCATTGGCAATCGCGCTTTTTAGCAGTTTTTCAATGATAGGCCCCGGCTTTTTTACTAAATGTTTGAGTTGAATCAGCACATTCTCAACATCCTGACCTTTAATAAGATCCGTTACCAGCCGTACCTTACGGGGAGAGATTCGCAGATTATTTAACCTGGCTGTTGTCTTCATACACTCACATCACAAAATATAAATTCCTTTATTTCTTCTCTTCTGCAGTGGCTTTCGTCGCCTTGGCCGCTTCCAGTTCCTTTTGTTTCGCTTCTATTTCAATTTCTTTCTGCATTCTTCCTCCGTGGCGAGTGAATTTGCGGGTTGGCGCAAACTCGCCTAACCGATGACCCACCATCTCTTCAGTAGCATAAACAGGGATAAAATCTTTTCCATTGTGAACACCAAAGGTAAATCCTATCATTTCAGGAGTAATAGTACACGCCCGCGACCATGTTTTAATGACCGTTTTGTCTCCGGGTTTTCTGTTTCTTATCTTCTTGAGCACTCGCTCGTCTACATATGGTCCTTTTTTGAGCGATCGCGACATATGCTTTTGCTTACTTTACGAATTTAGTAGAGAATTAATCTATTTTCTTCGCTTGACTATGAATTTATCGCTGTATTTGAATTTCTTCCTCGTCTTTTTTCCGAGAGCCGGTTTTCCCCAAGGGGTCTTTGGGTGCTTGAGTCCTATTCCCATTCTTCCCTCCCCGCCTCCATGCGGATGATCAACTGGATTCATAGCTGAACCGCGTACCGTCGGTCGAATTCCCCGCCAGCGGTTTCTTCCCGCTTTTCCGATCACTATCGAATTATATTCGAAATTGCTTACTTGTCCAATGGTCGCGTAGCTTTCTTTGCTAATCAGGCGGACTTCTCCCGAAGCCAGCTTTACCTGCGCCATCTCTCCGTCAATGCTCATCAATGAGGCCCCTGAACCGGCACTTCTTACTACCTGACCGCCCTTGCCGGGAAAAAGTTCGATATTGGATATGATAGTGCCCACCGGGATACTTTCTAATTTCATTCTATTGCCCCTTTTAATCGGAGCTTTATCCGCTGTAATAATTTCCTTGCCCTTTTTCATTCCTTCAGTCGCTAAAATATATCGCTTCTCTCCATCCGCATAGTTAACTAACGCTATCAAAGCATTGCGGTTAGGATCTTTCTCGATAGCTATAATTTTCCCCGAAATATTAAGTTTGTTTTGCTTAAAGTCCACCAGCCGGTACCGGCGCTTGTGTCCTCCTCCTTTGTGGCGAACAGAAATTTTCCCATGAGATCTTCCAGTTTTTCTTTCCGCTTTCGCCATTAGCGACTTTTCCGGCTTTTTGTCGGTTAGCGTCTCGGGCTTGGCGACTGAAATAAAATTTTTCCCGGGAGTGCTTTTTTTGTAAATTTTTATCGCCATAAAAATTAACGGATTATACTGATTTTACAGATTATCACTAATCACAGATTATTCTTTATGAACATCCTTGATCCACATAAATCCGTATAATATTTGCGAGATTAGTATTAAACACCCTTAAATAATTCTATCTTATCCCCTTCTTTGAGTGTTACAATCGCTTTCTTGTAGCCGGATTTTTTTCCCACAAATCTCCCATAGTTTCTTTTTTTGGGAGGAATATTGACTATATTCACATCTGTCACTCTGACATTGTATAATTCTTCGACTGCCATTTTGATATCGCTTTTATCTGAATCCTTGCTGACTCTGAATTCATACTTGTTGAGAGCCATCGCGGCGTGGGATTTTTCCGTGATCCAGGGCTCAATAAGAATGTCTTTTGTTATCGTGCCCGGTTTTATCTCTCCAACTTTCTTTTCCGGCTTTTTTTCCGCTTTCTTTTCTTTCTTTTCAACCTTAACATCAGAAGTTTTTTCTTCTGTTTTCTTTTCTCCTTCTTCGATTTTTTTCTTTCCAAATAATGCCATAATGGCTACTAATTACCTGCCCGAAATGCCGCCCCTTTGGAATTTATTCCAACTTAAGATATTTACAAGATCAGCAAGTTAGTAATAATTTTATGGAATTTCGCGGCAGGCGGGCTAATCTTGCACTAATATACTAACTTTTAACCCTTTTTTTCTTCTTCTTAACAAGGATGTGAACTATTTCTTGTATTTACCTTCCAAAAACTTCACCGACTCTTTGCTTAAAATCAGATTCTTATGGTTTAAAATATCAAAAACATTCAATTGTTTAACAGAAAGCGGACTGACTTTGAGAATATTTCTCGAGCACAAATAAATATCTTTTTCCGAATTACTTAATCCTATCAGCGTACTTCCTTTAATTTTTAAGTTTCTTAATGCCTTCACGAATAATTTCGTCTTTTTCTCTTTGAGTTTTATCTCATCTACAACCATTAAATTTTTGCTTCTGACTTTTTCGCTCAAAGCTATTAAAATCGCTTTTCTTTTCATTTTCTCATTAATTTTTTTCTTAAAATTTCTCTCCTTCGTCGGCCCGAACACCACTCCTCCTTTTCTCCAAACAGGAGTTCTTACTGATCCGACCCGGGCCCGCCCGGTTCCTTTTTGCCGCCAGGGTTTTTTCCCTGATCCGGCTACTTCCGCCTTATCTTTAGTATGAGCTATAATTTGGCGCCGATTAGCCGCTTGAGCCACGTAGACCTGATGAAGAAGTGCATTGTTTGATGGCACGGCAAAAATATTTTCAGGCATATTTATATCCTCTACTTTCTTACCGGATAAATTGTAAACTGATATTTTAGTCATTTGTCAAAAGTTTAATTACCATAAATCTCAACTATTCTTCCTGTTACTCCCGGCACCGCTCCTTTAACCGCCATTAAATTTTTATCCTTATCTACTAAAACCACTTCTAAATTTCGCATTGAACTCCTCCGGCCACCCATTCGCCCAGCCATTCTTTTTCCCTTAATAACATGCTCGGGATAAGTGGCGCCAATCGATCCCGGCTTTCTCCAGTCATGCTTGTGGCCGTGAGATCTTGGAGATCCGCTAAATCCATGCCTTTTTACCACTCCCTGAAATCCTTTGGCCTTGGAAATTCCAGAGACCTTAACAATATCTCCTGGTTGAAAAATCTCGACTGTAATTGCATCTCCCGCGTTCGGCGCTTTCTCCGTCTCTTTTCCAATTCTAAATTCTTTTCTGTGAACTTTATTTCTTGTCTTGGCAATTTCAACTTGGACTGCGCTATATTTGTCTTTTTCCGGAGTACGTACTAGAGAAATCTTGTTAGGCTCACATTCAATCAAAGTCACATTGAGTGCTCCCTTGTTTTTGTCGTATATCGTCGTCATCCCCAACTTTTTTCCTAAAATAAACTTCATGGTTTGCTTTCTGGCTACTAATTACTAATTAAATACTAATATACTAATTTTCAATTTTAATATTCGTATATTTGTACCTGATTAGTAATTAGTAGAGAATTCTCGTAGAGAGTAACAAAAAACTGGCTTCTCACCAGCACAAAATCAAATAATTTAAATTTTGGCTGATTTAGTATCCTATCTACATTTCATTTTCTGGAGTAAGAATCGGACTTAAACCAGTTGGTCTATGAATCACATTTTAATTTCCACATCCACCCCCGCCGGCAAATCAAGATTAGTCAGATCATCAATGGTTTTGGGAGTAGGATTTAGTATGTCAATCAGCCGCTTATGAATTCTCATTTCATACTGTTCCCGCGAGTCCTTATGAGCGAATGTTGACTTATTAACAGTCACTTTATGAATTTCAGTGGGAAGAGGAACCGGGCCGGTTATCCGCGCCCCGGAACGCTGAGCTGACTCGACGATCTTGCGCGATGACTGGTCGATAACCTTGCTGTCGTATGCTTTAATCTTAATGCGAATTCGCGTAGACCGCTCCGCTTCTTCCGTCTTTTTCCCTTCCATGATGTGCTTTCAAAAATAAAAAATTAAAAATACTTGGATTTTACTCATGAGTTCGGACTCACAGCAACCGCGCATTTTTGCACGGTCTGAACCTATCACTTTTTTGCCATTCAATCGCTTACTTGGTAATCTTAGTAGCCACGCCGGCGCCTACTGTCTTTCCTCCCTCGCGGATCGCAAATCTCATTCCTTCTTCCATCGCCACGGGAGCAACCAGCTTAATTTTCAAATTTACCGTGTCTCCCGGCATAACCATTTCCGTTCCCTCCGGCAATTCAACTTCTCCCGTCACGTCAGTGGTGCGGATGTAAAACTGCGGCTTGTATCCCTTAAAGAAAGGAGTGTGCCGTCCGCCTTCTTCTTTCGTCAAAATATAAACTTCTCCCTCGAATTCAGTATGTGGAGTAATCGTTCCGGGTTTTGCCAGCACTTGGCCCCGCTCCACGTCTTCTTTTTTGGTTCCGCGCAGAAGCACCCCGGCATTGTCTCCGGCTTGCCCGCGATCGAGTGATTTGTTAAACATCTCAATTCCAGTAATTACGGTCTTTTGGGTAGAGCGAATTCCAACAATTTCCACTTCATCATTAAGGTTAATAACTCCCCGCTCAATTCTTCCGGTCACGACTGTGCCTCTTCCCTCAATGGAGAAAATATCTTCGATCGGCATCAAAAACGGCTTTTCGGTGTCGCGAACCGGCTCTGGTATTTTCTCATCCAGTGCCGCCACTAAATCGTAAATGGGTTTGACTGCTTCGTCGTCAGCTGAACCGGCCTCCAGGGCTTTCAGTGCCGACCCTCGAATGATAGACGCTTTCTCTCCATCAAATTCATACTTGGAAAGGAGTTCGCGCACCTCGGCTTCAACCAAATCAATAAGTTCGGGATCATCCACCATATCCACTTTATTAACAAACACTACGATTGCCGGAACGCCCACTTGGCGGGCCAGTAGTATATGTTCCCGGGTTTGGGGCATCGGGCCATCAGTAGCGCTCACTACTAAAATTGCCCCGTCCATCTGGGCTGCGCCGGTAATCATATTCTTGATGTAGTCGGCATGCCCCGGACAGTCCACGTGAGCATAATGCCTCTTCTCTGATTCGTACTCACAGTGAGCAGTGGCAATAGTGATGCCTCGCTCCTTTTCCTCGGGCGCATTGTCAATTTCATCTACTCCCTTGGGCTTGGCCAATCCTTTGAAGCTCAGCGCCTTGAGAATCGCCGCTGTCAGAGTCGTTTTCCCATGATCAACATGGCCGATGGTTCCGACATTGATGTGGGGTTTGGTTCGTTCAAATTTTTCCGCTGCCATAAATTTTGATTTTAGCGAATATTTGCGAGCTTAATAAAATTAACCATTAAGCAACTCTCGCGCAATCTTCGCGGATTAAAATTATTGTTATTTAGTTAATTTTTTTGTTTGTGAATTTATATTAAAACAATTTGCTAATTTTGGCAAGTGTTCCAGTAGAAATCTGTGGATAACTGCGAGTATTTAACATTTTTAATATTAGCAAGAGACAGAAAATGTGTCAAGAGAATGTATTCGGGTATAAAGAGAAAAAAGAAGGTGAGTTATCACCTTCTCTAAATCCCTAATTGTTCTAATCGAACGATTTAATCTACTTGTTCGGTTTTTTCCTTTTTAATTTTTAAGATTTTCTCTAAGTCTGCGGTGCTTTCAAGCCCGTCATAATGCCTGAAAAGTCAATCATTTTCCGTTTCAGTTGTCGAAAAGTGACCGAATCCTAAGTCGTTTTCGTCTTTCGCCATAATATCCTCCTTCCATTTAATATCCTCTTTCCATTAATTTGCGTTATTACTTTTTACTGATAATCTCCTCGGCAACATTGCGGGGAACTTCGGCATAATGGCTGAATTCCATAGTATAAGTTGCGCGGCCTTGGGTGAGCGAACGCATTTGGGTCGCGTAGCCGAACATTTGGGCTAGCGGCACTTCAGAGTCAATTACTTTCACTCGAGCGTTTCCTTCTCCTCGGTCGGTAATTTCCTTGATTATTCCCCTCCGGGAATTAATGTCGCCCACAATATCGCCCATAAACTGCTCGGGAACAATAACCACCACTTTCATTATCGGCTCAAGAAGCACGGGACTAGCCCGCCTGACTGCTTCCTGAAGTGCCATTGATCCGGCAATCTTGAAAGCCGCTTCGGAAGAATCAACTTCATGGTACGAACCGTCATAAAGAGTAACATTAACGTCAATAACGGGATATCCTGCCACTACTCCGTTTTGCATCGCTTCTTCTACCCCCTTTTCCACCGCGGGAATAAATTCCTGGGGAATAACTCCTCCTTTGATTTTGTTGATAAATTCAAATCCTTCGCCGGGATGCTTTGGCTCTATTCGCAGCCAGCAGTGACCGTATTGACCGCGGCCTCCCGACTGGCGAATATATTTTCCTTCCGCTTCCGCGGAGGCCTTCACTGTCTCCCGATACGCTACCTGGGGCTTTCCCACATTGCCTTCCACTTTAAATTCCCGCTTCATCCGGTCGACAATTACTTCCAGATGGAGTTCTCCCATTCCGGAAATGATGGTTTGGCTGCTCTCCTCATCAGTTCTCACCTTGAAGGTTGGATCTTCTACGGAAAGCTTTTTCAGCGCCAGTCCCATCTTCTCCTGATCGGCTTTGGTTTTCGGTTCAATGGCAATATCAATTACTGGCTCGGGAAAAGTGATCGCCTCAAGAATAATGGGACTCTCCGGATCGCAAAGAGTATCACCGGTAGTGGTGTTTTTCATGCCTACCAGCGCTCCAATTCCTCCCGCGTATATTTCCTGCACCTCTTCGCGATGATTGGCGTGCATTCTAAGAATCCGGCCGACTCTCTCCTTTTCATCCTTGGTAGAGTTCAGAATATAAGAACCGGCTTTGAGAATTCCTGAATAAACACGGAAAAATGTCAACTGACCAACAAAAGGATCAGTAGCTACTTTAAAAGCCAGTGCTGAAAATGGCTCTTCATCTAATGCTTTTCTTTCTGACTCTTCACTAGTTTCGGGATCAATACCTTTTACTGGTGGAATATCTGCTGGAGAGGGCAAATAATCAACCACCGCGTCCAGAACTTTCTGCACGCCCTTATTGCGAAGAGCTGAACCTACAAGCACCGGAATTAACCTCGCCTTAATAACTGCTTGGCGCAACGCTTTCTTCAGTTCTTCAATTGATATTTCTTTACCTCCCACGTATTTTTCTGTCAGTGCATCGTCGGTTTCGGCGATTTTCTCCACCATTTTATCTCTCCACTCCTTGGATTTTTCGGCATAGTCAGCGGGAATTTCACCTTCCACCACTTTTTCTCCCTTGTCGCCCTCAAAAGAATAGAACTTCATTATCATTAGATCAATCACGCCGCGGAAATCGCCGCGCTCTCCGATCGGGATTTGAATTGCCACCGCATGAGGAGTCAGGCGGTTCCAGATCGAACTCAGCGAATATTCAAAACTGGCTCCCTCCTTGTCAATCTTGTTGATAAAGCAAACTCGGGGAACATTATATTTATCCGCTTGCCGCCAGACCGTTTCGGACTGCGGCTCCACGCCTTCTTTGCCGTCAAACACGACTACTCCCCCGTCAAGAACGCGCAGTGACCGTTCCACTTCAACGGTAAAGTCAACGTGTCCCGGAGTGTCAATAATATTTATCTGATTATCCTGCCAATAACAAGTGGTAGCAGCGCTGGTGATGGTGATTCCCCGCTCGCGCTCCTGCGCCATCCAGTCCATCACTGCTTCTCCCTCGTGAACTTCTCCGATTTTATGAGTAATTCCGGTGTAATACAAAATCCGCTCGGTGACCGTGGTCTTGCCGGCATCAATGTGGGCGATGATCCCTATATTTCTTAATCTTTCTATTGGCGTGGTTCGTGCCATAAGTTTAATGCAAAAATCAAAAATCAAAATGCAAAATCACATTTCAAAATGCAAAATTATTTTTTATTATAAGCACAAATTACAATGTCTAGATATTCAATACCTTTAAAGTATTTGCAAATAGAAACATTCTTAACGGCGCATTTATGTTTTTTAGATTTTTCTTCGACATTCCAGGGACAATCATCTTGTTTCCAATGGATTTTTTTATTACTTATCAAATCAATATCCATGTTAGCACCCTTTAGATGCCTAAATTTTATTTTTGATTTTTGCATTGTCATTTTAATTTTTGAATTTTGATTTTTGATTTTGCTAGGCGAAGTGGGCGAATGCTTTGTTGGCTTCCGCCATTCGGTGAGTGTCCTCACGCTTTTTCATTGCCGCACCGGTTTTATTGGAGGCATCAATTAACTCATCGGCCAGTTTTTCCGCCATTTTCTTTCCTTTGCGGTTCCAGCAGGAATTCAAAATCCAGCGTATCGCCAGCGTTTGCCGGCGCTCTCCCGCTACCGGAATAGGAACTTGATAATTGGCTCCTCCGATCCGGCGTGATTTAAGCTCAAGAAGCGGGGAGACATTCTTAATGGCCTGTTCAAAGACATTAAGTCCGCCTTTTTTTGTTCTCTCGTGAATAATATCAAAAGTATCATAAATAATTTTTTCCGCCGCTCCCCGTTTTCCATCCATCATCAAATAGCCAATAAAACGCCCGACCAACAGATTGTTGTATCTGGGATCCGGCTTCCATTTTTTCTTAAATTGCCTCTTCTTTCTCGACATGTCTTTGCGCTTACGAAACTACGAATTTCGTACGAATGCACGAATACTTTTGAAAAATTCGTATATTAGTAAATGATTCGCCACCGCCTCAGCGGGGTCCCGCTTTAGCGGGATAATTCGTAAAGAAATTATTCTGATTTTTCTTTGGGTACCTTGGCGCCGTACAGCGATCTTCCTCTTTTTCTTCCTTCCACTCCGGCCGCGTCCAGCACTCCCCGCACCACGTGATAGCGCACGCCGGGAAGATCCTTAACCCTTCCTCCTCTAATTATCACGATTGAGTGTTCCTGGAGATTATGGCCAATGCCGGGAATGTAAGCTGTCACTTCCATGCCGTTGGTCAGTCGCACTCTGGCAATCTTGCGCAGAGCCGAATTCGGTTTTTTAGGAGTGGTCGTCCCCACTTTGATGCAAACGCCGCGCTTAAAAGGACCGAAGGTCTTAACCGGCCGGTTTTTGATAGTGTTGAAAACATTTGTCAAAGCCGGCGCTTTCGATTTCTTCTTTTTTGATTTGCGCTGTCTTTTCACTAATTGGTTAATCGTTGGCATATCCGAATGACAATACTAATTATATCCGAATGACAATTCGAATTCGTTTCTTAATTCGCGTGTAATTCGTATTCTAATTCGCATCAAACAAAAACGTGCTAGTTTATCCCTTACCAAAACCACATATAAATGTGGTTATGCTAGGGTCTGATAGCGGCTATTTATCTCAATTTTGCTAAATCTGATTTTGGTGCGGGACAATCTAGCAATGTTAATTCTATTATTATCCGGTAAGATTGTCAATATAAAGTTAAATCGCGATGCTAAAGAACAGATTCCAGAAAAAATCGAGGAGAATACTCAAGGGACCAGAAAAAAGAAAAATTAGTAATAGCAGAAACATAAACCCGAACTGTTCCAGAATTATCATTGTTTCAGTTTTAACGGAAAGCACTGAGAAAAGGAGTTTTGAGCCATCCAGCGGCGGGATAGGAATTAAATTGAAAAAGGCGAGAAGCACATTCCAAAATATTATCATCGCAAAGAGAGTGAAAAATATCGAACCGACTGATCCGGAAATGGCTTGCGAAATATTTCCCCAGTTGGTGATGTTTTGCACGATGTCAATTTTAGCGGCTGCCGGAATAGCGATAAATCTCGCTGCTAAAGCAAAAATAAGCGCCAAAAGTATATTTGACCCGGGGCCAGCGACCGCTACTACCGCCGGTCCCCATCTCTGATTTTTGAGATTATAGGGATTATAAGGTACGGGTTTGGCAGAACCAAAAGTAAATCGGCCTTGAGTCACTAAGAGCATTAAAAGCGGAATAGCAATCGTCCACCAGGGATCAATGTGCCGGATCGGATTAAAAGTGAGGCGTCCTGCGTATTTGGCGGTCGAATCACCTAGCCACAAAGCCGCAATTCCATGAGAAATTTCATGGATAATGACGGAATAGAGCAAGATAGCGATATAAAAGATAATTAATACAACCTCATTTAACATCATTTTGGCTACTAATTACGAATCAAATACTAATATACTAATTCTCAATTTTAATATTCGTATATTCGTACCTGATTCGCCACCGCCTTGCGGGGTCCCGCTGCAGCGGGATAGTTAGTAGAGTTAGAGATACGACATACTCCACTTGCCAAACAATTATTCCCATGATAATCTAAATCTTGTAATAAATCAACTACGCCATGAAGCATGAAACACGAAACATAAAGCAATTTGGTGTTTATGTTACATGTTTCATGTTACATGTTCCATATTTATGAGTAAAGTTTGTTCCATCTGCGGCCGGATGGCAAAAAGCGGGATATCGCGCAGCCATTCCAATATCGCCTCCAAGCGTAAATTTTCTATTAATCTTCAATCCAAAAAAATTAAGGGAAAAAGAGCGAAGGTCTGCACCAGGTGTATTAAAACAATGTCGAAGGAAAAGAAATAGTTTTGTTAGCTTAATTAGCTTCATTAGTTATTATAATAGTATAGACGTAGTATATACCACGTATATACTATTTCTTTTTGCCTTTTGTAATTTTTTATGACACTAACTGCCGGCCGGCAGTTAGTGTCATACTTTATTTTGTATTTTCGCCAAAAGAAAAACCAACCACAGAAATTTTCACCTCCTTTCTTTGTGATTGGTTTTTAAAGACTTTTAACCGATTACCGTGCCTCCTTTTGCCAGCCAAGCCTGACCCTCTTCTGTTTTAAGCCAGTCATTACCTTTTCCAATATCAATTCGAAGTGGAATCAATTCCTTACAAGACGGGCATTCGGAAGCTTTCCATGTTTGCATTCTAAATTCTTTCAGATGCGTCATGGCAATTAATACAGGAACGCCAAGCTGTTCAGGAGTTACACCGCCCCGATTAGCGAGTACGATTACGCCCATAACTTCTCCGCCGGCTTTTTTGACCGCATCAACTGTTCTTTTTGCCGAGCCGCCTGTCGTCAAAATATCCTCGGTAACTAAAACTCTCTTGCCTTTTACATCTTTGTCAAATCCACGCGAAAGCCGGTGGGGTGATTTTTTGTCCGCTGGATTTTCCGGTTCGGTGTAAATGGCGAGAATATCGCGATCCTCGTGTTCGGCAATGCTGAGCGCAACATGTTGGGCGATTGCTATCGCTCCCATGGCCGGACCAACTACTACTTCCACGTTTTGGCCATACCACTGTTCCGCCATAGCTTGATAAAGATTTTTCGCCTTGCGGGGATTTTTAGTGGCGCTGTCTTTAGCGACATATCCATCGCTGTGATACCAGCCATCCGCTTTGGGCGTAAGGCAAACGTGAATGTTTGTAAGAATGGCATTGCAACTGCCTAAAATGGTTTCGACTTCTTGTTCATTCATTTCCTGTTCCTCCCTTCAAAAATTCCCGGTGGCGGAAAGGGATTTCCCAATCCGCCAGCGATAGTTCATATTATACAGCCTGCATCCTGCGCGCTCTGCGCTCAAGCCCTTCTTCTATTTCTGCATACGCCCTTCTCACTGCCGGAAGTCCGCCCTTAATAAGAGAGCTCCCCATGACAATAATATCGGCGCCCGCATCCATCGCATCTGCGGGTATTCCAAGACGTTTTTGATCACGCTTATCTGTTTGGAGCTCTTCAATAAAACGCATGGCGGGCGTAATCACAAGGAAATCTTCACCGCAGGTGTTTTTGATCATTTCAGCTTCATGCATTGAAGCAACCATGCAGTCACATCCGGCCTGTTTGGCATTATGAGCCAAAACTTTTACTAAATCTGCCACGGATCCGGGAATTTTTAATTCATTGTTTAATGCATCCTGGTCAATACTGGTTAGTATCGAAATGGCTGTACTAAGGGGTCTTTTATCGGGATCGTCTCCGAAAACTTCCTTCCTTTTATCAATGGCGGCTTTCATCATCGCAATTGTACCCAAAGCATGTACATTGAACATATCAATACCCAACCCTTTTGACGCTGAAACATATCCTGCAACAGTATTGGGAATATCCATCCATTTAAGGTCAAGCCATATCTTTGCGCCCTTCGCCTTTATCAGAGAAAACAGATTTATTCCTTTTTCTGCCAACAACACGAAAGCCGAAATGAAAATAAAGTTCATCTTAACCCAGCCGACTTCACCTCCAATGGTTTCAATTATTTCCGGTATTTCCGGTGCCTTTTCCATGGACACATCCAGTGCAAACGCTAATCTGTCCTTCAATAAAATATTTTTCATCTCTTTCTCCTTTTCCTCCCGTCATTTTTTCTAAATGCCGGGTTTATTATTTTTTTTCCTTTCTGTCTTTCAGAATAAATTTACATACCCTGCCGAGGCCTAGGCAATAATTCTTTTGATTGCAATCATCGCCTTTACCAAAGCCGTCAATCCATGTCTTTGGCCATCCATAGTTTGGGCAATCCATTAAACTTTGCTACCCCATTTTCACCCCCTTTGCGGTCTCTTGAGTTTACAGTTAATTACGCAACCATTGGCTCTGGTACACTTGCCCTTTTCATTGTAGGAAATCTTCATTACTATTCCTTTTCTTCCTTCAAGTTCCTTTTGCCCTTCAGGGCAGTCAAATAATTCCTTTTCTTTCTCTTCCACAATTTCGTCTCCTTTTCAAGATTTTTCTATCTATAGCTAATCTTTGGCCTATTAAATATTCACTTTTCAAAAAACTAAACCTGCTAAAAAGCTAGCAGGTTTTTGTTTTAAGCGCAATATTGACAAAAGTACATTATGTGGCAAAGCTGCGTTTTAATTTCTCATTTCTTTTCTTTCTTTCAATCGCTAAAGTTATTAATTTATCCAAAAGTTTCGGATACGGAATTCCGGACTGCTCGAACATTTTAGGATACATACTGATTGAAGTAAACCCTGGAAGAGTATTAATTTCATTGGCGTATAATTTCCCTTTGGGAGTGAGAAAAAAATCAACTCTTCCCATTCCTTCGCAGCATAAAGTTTCAAAAACTTTTACGGCCGCCTCCTGGATTATTTTTATCTCTTTTTGAGTCAAGTCCGCTTTGGGAACCGGAATGGCTGTGTTCTCATCAATATATTTGGCATTGTAGGAATAGTAATGCCCTTTTTTTAGTTTTATTTCCCCCGGTATTGAAGTAATTAGTCCGCCGGCTGGCGGATTATTTCCCAAAACGGAACATTCAATTTCGCGTCCTTTAATCTCTTCTTCAATAATAATTTTATTGTCGTATTGGAAGGCGTTTCTTATCGCCTTGCTTAATTCTTTATTATTTCGCGCTTTTGATACTCCCACTGATGATCCAAGATTGGCCGGCTTTACAAAAACAGGCCTGCCTAACTTTTTAAAAATTTTGTCCGCGTTAAATTTATCCTGTTTCTTAACCACCACAAATTCTGCGGTATTTAAACCTGAATATTGGAATAATCGTTTCATAATATCCTTATCCATTCCAACCGCCGATCCCAGTACACCCGGCCCCACATAAGCCGCTCCCAGCAGTTCCAAAAATCCTTGAAGACATCCGTCCTCGCCAAAAGTCCCGTGGGCAATGGGAAAGAATACATTAATGTCTGCTAATTTTTTCCCGTTTTTTACGCTGACGAGATATATTTTATTTTTTTCATTGATGGCAGTGATAACTGGGAGTTTTATGTTTAACTTCAATTTTCCCACTCCATATTTGCCAATCCAGATTTTTTTATTCTGCCCCAGATGCCAGTTGCCCTTTTTATCAATCCCGATCAATTTCACATCATATTTATTTTTATCCAGCGCGCCATAAATTGACCGCGCTGAAATAAGCGAGACCTCGTGTTCCCCGCTTTTCCCGCCGAAGATAAGACCGATTTTCAATTTTGTCATTTATGCGAATATTATAATTTGTTTTCCGTGTTTTCTTCTTCTTTTTCTTCTTTTCGAAAAATATTCACCAGATAGATTGAGATAAACACCAGGACAAGCGTCAGCACTGCCGCATAGACAAATTTAGCCAGAAGCGTGTTCCTGGCAATCGGAAAAACATACTCAATGAAGGACTTTATGGCCTCGTTCCAAGCTAGCCCCGCCACCAGTCCGAAAGCGGCTAAAATGTAAGAAATAGTGCGTTCCCGCACGGCACTTCTGATCCTTTTTCCTTCTTTTAATAGTTCGGATTTCATATTTATTTCTCATTTTTCTTTAAATGCTTAAAAAATTCGATCTGTCGCAGACGCTTAAGGGCTTCTTTTTTAGTCCGATATCTTCCGAATACTCTTCCCGTTTTTTCGGACAGCACCACATATTGGCCTCGGATTTTTTTAATCATAGCGTTTCTAAAGTTAGAATTATCGGGGGTTGAATTATCAAGGTTGAACCTCGATAAAATTCGATAAACCCGCATAAGAAGTCCCTTAAATATATTTTCTATTTCTAAGTTTTTCCGGCAGATATTCCTGTTCCGAGCTGTCTTCAAGCGGTGTGTATTTGTACCCTTTCCCATAGTCCAATTCTTTCATTAATTTCGTCGGGGCGTTTCTGATGTGAAGCGGAACAGGAAGATTACCGAATTCGGAAACGTCATTTTTGGCCTTTTCATAGGCAAGGTAGGCCGTCACGTCCTTTTTTGATTTAGCTAAATATATCACGCACTGCGCCAGATGCACCGCGCATTCCGGCATTCCCAATTTGTGGCAGGCGTCAAAAGCGGCGTTAGCAAGTACCAGCGCGGTATTATTAGCCAGTCCGACATCCTCGGAAGCGAATCGCACCAGCCTTCGCGCAACATATAAAGGATCCTCTCCGCCTTCCAGCATCCGCGCCAGCCAGTAAAGGGCAGCGTTGGCATCACCCCCGCGCATAGATTTGTGAAGCGCTGAAATTATATTGTAATGCTCCTCCCCGGTTTTGTCATAAAGGAGATGCTTTCTCTGGAGAACCTGTTTAATTAATTCAATATCTATTTTTTTGCTGATGCTGGCCGCTGCTTCCAGAGTATTAAGCGCCATCCGCGCGTCGCCGTTGGAAATCTTGGAGAGAAATTGAATAGTATTTTTGTCTATATTAATCTTTTCTCCACCCAATCCATTTTCCTTGTCTTTTAACGTTCTTTCAATAATCCCGTAAATATTCTCTTCCGATAATCTTTCTAGAACAAAAACCCGCGTCCGTGAGAGAAGCGCGGAAATAACCTCAAAACTTGGGTTTTCCGTCGTCGCGCCGATTAAAATTATCACTCCCTTTTCCACATAGGGCAGTAACGCGTCTTGCTGGGCTTTGTTCCAGCGGTGGATTTCATCCACGAATAAAATTGTCTTCTTACCGAATAATTTATTCTCTTTAGCTTTGACAATGACGTTTTGCAAATCTTTTTTGCCACTGGTCGCCGCGCTGATCTGGACAAAATCGGAGTTTGTGATATTGGCGATAATTTGGGCGAGGGTTGTTTTTCCACTTCCTGGCGGTCCCCAAAAAATGAGCGAAGGAACTTTGTCCTCCCGTATCGCTTTTTCCAAAAACGAATTTTTTCCGACCAGCTTTTCTTGCCCGACAAACTCGTCAAGATTTCGCGGCCTTATTCTGTCAGCTAGCGGTGAATCTTGTTTTTTCTGATTCATACTTTCTTTAATGTCATTCCCGTTTTCGCTCGCCCCGCTATAGCTCTGGTGAAGCGAGCCGGAAATAACCAATGAGTTACTAAAGAGTTCATGGCGTCTAACACCCTTTAGTGGTGCTACGGCGAACCCGTACTAAAAACACCTCGGCCTTGCGCCGCGCCCGACTGCCTTGACTATCGGGGTGGGGAGAATCGAACTCCCGCTACAAACACCCCATGCTTGCGTACTACCACTATACTACACCCCGAAATTGCTCAATAATTTTTTTAATTCATTATATCCCTTGTGTGTTTTGAAAAATTTTTCCCTTGCTCTAGCTTCCTTTTCTTCTTCAAATTCTTCCTGATATATCAGCACCAATGGTCTACGATTCCTAGTTGATCCAACTATTCCACGATTATGTTCATTGATTCTTCTAAGTAAACTATTTGTGCTTCCAATGTATCTCTTTCCATCTTTTTTGCTTTTTAGAATATAAACAAGCCAATTCATATTTTTTATTCATACTTGCGTACTGCCCCGGGCCTACGGCCCGTAGGGCCGGGCCCACTATACTACACCCCGGTAAAATTATGCCGCCGATGAGACGACTACTATTACACTACACTCCGCAACTAAAAAATATCATGGAAAGCCAAAAAATAAAAGGCCAGAAAACTTCTGGCCTTTTTCAATATTAGTCCTTGATCTTCTTTATCGCCGACCAAACAACGCCAGCTGATATTGCTCCCACGCCCGCTAACCAGCAAAAAATAACCATCCGACCAATGCTTAAAAAAATTGCCTTAACTGCCCAATCAAAAGGATTGGGGATAGCTAGTAAAAGAAGCACGGACGGAAAAGCAAAAGAGATAGTCAGCGCAAAAAATTCCGGCGGCTCAAGTGAATAATTGCCAAATATCCTCCTTGACTTTTCAAAAAACATTTTTCATTTCCTAGCTCTTAACTGGCCGTTTTGAAAATTCTATAAACTTAATTCTTTCACCTTTTCCCAACTCCTCTCATCGAGCACCGAAATTTCTTTCTCGCCGATGATGTAAAGAAAATCGTTAATGTACAGTGCCCTTTTCACCTGATAGTCACTCACCGCTTTTTTGAGGTTTAATTTATTTTCCGCATAAGAAAATACATATCCGCCCTTTCCTCCGGGGAGAAAAAATACCTCGTGTTTGGCGTCCTGTAAAAAAGCGTGGTGATTTGACTGCGCTTCCGACCAGTATTCATCGAGGAGATACTTGTCAATTTCCCGCGGATCGGAAGCATTACCCACATCAAACAGAGAAAGTTTTACCTTTCCACTTTCTTGACCGACTCCTAGAATAATATTATCCGCAATAGGATGAAGGTAAGATGAAAATCCCGGAATTTTCAGTTCGCCTTTGAGCACTGGTTTTCTCGGATCGGATAAATCCAGAACATAAAACGGATCGGTCTGGCGGAAGGTTACCAGATAGCCACGGTCGCCAAGAAAGCGGGCGGAATAAATCCTTTCAGTGATTCCCAAATCTTTTATCGCTCCGATAATTTCAAGCTTGTCGCTCAATACATAAACGTCATTCATATTCGCTTCATTACTGACTGTCCCCCAGCCCCAGAATCCACCGCCGATGGAAGTCGCCACTCTTAAATTATTTTTGTGTTCGTCCAGTGAAAATTGATTGAGCAGATGACCGGGAATATTTCCCGATGCTACGATATTCAACCCGTTAATATTTACTTTCACGATTCCAGTTTTCTCCAATTCCCTGGAATGCTCTTTGAAATAATCCTGCATTTTATTTTGCATCTCGTTTTCAATCCGCAGTTCTTCATCATTGCTTAAAGTCCTTTTGTAATCTTCAGTTATTTTCTGGAATTCCGTCATTTTCGCTTCGTCACTGATGTCATAGCTTTTCACCTTGTTAAGTTTTTCAATAATATAGCCAGGCAGAATATCTTTCCCAGTATCGGAAATCGCGTCAGCCAGATAGCCAAATAAATTGTCCACGTAAGTATAAGTTACGTAAACCGCGTTTTCCGACATATACACTAATGAGCTGGAAGTTGAGCCGACGAAAGAAGTTTTATTTTCAACCTTGCCACTGGCTGGATTTATAACCAAAACTGAAAAACTGACGTCAGCCGGAATAATTTTTTCGGGATGATAAATTTCCCCGCAGGCAATTTCAATTGTCTCCGATCCGGAAGTTAAAGGTTTTAGCGGACAGGGATCGCGCTCGTCCAAATAGTTGCGGATGACAAGATAAATTTTGTTGCTGTAAAATCTTTCGCCGACGAGAGCCGTTTTATCCTCAAGCTTCAAATTCCATTTTTCTTTCGGACTTTTAGGATCAGTTACATCGTAAGCAAATATTTCCTGGCTACTAAAGACGACTAAAATATTTTTTTCTTTAGCGAGCAGCAAGTTCCCGTTCTTTTCAATTTCGGAGATTTTTCCGAGCTTGTCAACGGGAAAAGCGGAGATTACTTTTGTTTTCGGCTTTTCAAAGTCCGGCGGAAGCGGAGCTGGATAAATTTCTGGAATGGAAATTCCCCTTTCCATAAGCGGCATCGGTCCATTTCCGTAAATCCAGTTGCTCTCTGAAGAAAAATAAATATTTTTTCCGTCGGTTTTAACAATATCCGGTTCGTCAATTCCCGACACCTGGACATTGGTTTGGGAAACTCTCTCGGGAATAGCCGATTTCAATAAGCCCTCCGCGCTCGGCGCCGACACCGCCTGATCTTCGGCCGTCATTGCACCTCCACGGCCCCACATCCCCGGAAAACCCGTCTTGTCTTTGGCTTTTTTCAGATACGCCAAAAAATCTTCCTTGGAAGAGAATTTTTTGACTGTTTCGGTATTGGACGGAATTGGTGAAGAAATTTTTTGGAAAAGCCGGGATAACTTTTCTCCGTTTATTTTGCCAATTTCGCTGGTGATTTTGAAAACCAGCACGGCAAAGGCCGCCAGAATTAAAATAAAGATAACGCCGGCTATGATATGTTTTTTACTCATATAATTTTTAATCGAGGTCCGACCTCTCTCGACCACAGCGACCAAAAGAGGTCGGACCTCTTTATATATTACTCTAAAATACCGTCCAAATTGACGTCATAAAGAATCTGCTCCTGAACCAAGCGGTAGTTGATAATCTCACCGTTGTCAAACCAAAGGGCTATTTCTTTTTCCGCTTCTTCGGTTGTTCCCGACGCGTGAATGAGATTGCGAATGGGGCGGTCGTCAGTGTCAGCAATCTGATATGAATCAATAGTGAAGTCGCCGCGAATAGTTCCCACGTCCGAAGAGAGCGGTTCGGTCCCGCCGGTAACTTTGCGCACTACTCCCACTGCCTGGTTTCCCTGCCAGACCATTGCGATTGCCGGTCCGGAAGTCATATATTTTTTGAGCCGCCGCAAAACTTGTTTTCCCACTTCTTCCGGCTCGGTTAAGGGCGGAGTCATTCCTCTTTTCTGGTAAGAACCAATAGCTTTCTCGCCAACTTTGCGAATCCACTTCAGATCAATAAGATAATGTTTTTCAATTTGTTCTTCAGTAGGAATGAGCATTTTGAGAGCCACCAGTTTCAGTCCTGTCCGTTCATAGCGGCGGACGATCTCGCCAATTAGGGATCGCTGGATGCCGTCCGGTTTGATAATGACTAATGTGCGTTCTTTGCTTGGATGAACCTTCATTGTTTTATTGTTAAATTGTTATATTGCTAAATGTCTTTTATGAGTAGTTCCCTAACATTTACTGTAATTTATCATAAACCGCCAATACTATCAAATATCATTGATTAAATTCAATTTTGCATTTTGCTCCGCCGGTTGGCGGATTGCACTTGTAAATTATATCTCCCATTTCATCCGTGCGCCAAACAGTAATGCCACGCTTTAGGAGTTTCTGAATTATTTCCGAATTGGGATGGCCGTACATGTTATTTTTTCCCACAGAAATAACGGCTTCAACAGGACGCACGACTTGCAGAAATTCATCGCTGGTGGAATACTTCGATCCATGATGGGCTACTTTAAGAATCTGCGAACTAACATCCACCCCGTTGTTAATTAATTCCTGCTCCTGAATACCTGGCAGATCGCCAGTAAGTAAAAATTTGTTTTCCCCATACGTCAATTTCATCGCCACGCTATACTGATTATTATTTGACTGGTTAGATGATTCAATCGGCAAAGGCGGATAAAGCACTTGAACCTCGATACTCTCAGGAAATCTGATTGTTAGATCCTTTACCGCCTCAAGTTGTTGGCTGCCCTCATTATTCACTGTTTCTTTCCAGGCCTTGTATGTTTGGGAATCGCTCTTCGCTTTAGTTTCCAAGACAGTCGATACGTCATAAGATCGAGTGACATCAATCAATCCTCCAATATGGTCCTGATCCGGGTGAGTGGCCACTACCACTTCAATGGTGCGGTCCCAAAACGGAATGTATTTTCCCAGTTTTTCTAAAAGCAATTTTCCATTTTTCCCGCCGTCAATAAGTATCTGATTTTGCCCCTGGCTTATGAGAATCGCGTCTCCTTGGCTAACATCAAGGAAAATAACTTTCAGATCCCGGCTGTTTAAGGAATAAAAAACGACAGTTCCTAAAATCACGCTAAGCGCCAGCAGAAATATCAGGATTCCATAAACTAGTTTTCTATTTTGCATTTATTTTTTCCTTAAAAGTGAAGCGCTCCCCGACCTTACGGTTGGGGTTTCAGTTCTTTCGGTTTTCGGAGCGCGGAACCCCGCACCGAAAGCCGCCCGAAGGCCATTTATCACACGAGCTGACGCTCGTGGCTTTCTGGTGCGTGGGTAAACAATTAGAAGCAGCGCCAGGTACCAGCCCAAAACCCAGGGCCAACCAAAATTTTCTATTGTTTTACTCGCCCATTTCAGATCTGCGAGGGTATCGGCTATCCATATCTCGTATTTTAGCGGAAGATAGGCAAACCAGGCAAAAACTAGCGACAAAGGTCCGAAAATGAATCCGCTTCCTGCCGTCAGAAAAACCAGAAGCATAGTCAAAGGAACAGCCAGTAAAATCAGAAGGTTAGCCGGGATGGAAATAAGAGAAAGAGTGTGAAAATTATAGAAAATTATCGGGAGCACGAAAATTTGGGCGGAGAGAGTCAGAAAAAATATTTCTGTAAACCCAAACGCCTTGTTTTTCCCGATTAAACTTTTTTCCCAAAAAGGAGCCAAAGATATTATCCCCAGCGTCGCCAAAAACGAAAGCTGGAATCCGATGTCCCAGCGGAGTAATAACGGATTAATCAAAAGCATAACAGCGCCGGCGAATATTATGGCGTTCCAGGAATTGGCCAGGCGTCCATTTTTCATTGCCCAAATAAGAAGCACCCCCATCACTCCTGCTCGCACAGCCGAGGAGGGAAATCCAACCATTAAAACAAAAAGTATAATTCCCACGACAGCAAACCAAAAAGCCCGCTTGCGCCAAAGGCCCAGAAATATTCCCAAAAGCATCAGGTAATTAGCAATTATCGTAACGTTATAGCCGGAAACAGCCACGATGTGAGTAAGGCCGGTTCGGGAAAAATTTTTCTGAATTTCCTCGCTCATCCGGCTGCTTCCTCCGAGGATCAAGCCATTGGCCAGCGCCGCTTCCGGCTGAGGAATAACCCGGTTGATATTTTCTTCCATTTTGTTCTTAAACTTCAAGATGGCGCTATAAATCTTATTGGCGCGGATGCCTCCCGTTTTTTCAATCTTCGCGCTTTGGCAAATATAATAAATTTTGTCTTTGGCCAGATACATCCGGTAGTCAAAATCCTCTTTGTTTTCCGGAACTTTTAAATTACACTGAACTTTCAATTCTTCGCCGTAATCAAATCGCAAATACTTGCTGGCATTAATCAGAATTCTTAAGCCGTCGCTGGTTCTGACAATTACTTTCTGGTAGTTTTCTTTTTGTTCCGGCTCTCTAGCAACAACGACGCTTCCGGAAAAATCTGCGCCGGCGCTTAGCAAATTATTTAATTTACTCAAATCAGCTTCCGTCCGCCAGATCCCGAAAACAAAAAACAGGATTGCAAATCCTGAAATTAATATGATTTTGTTTTTATAAAAAACCGCCAATAAAATGACGGCGGCAATGGCAAAAAAATAATATAACTGTCCGGAATTGAAAAATGATCTGAAAAAAATTCCGAAAATAAAACTTAAAGATAAAATGAGGAAGATTTTGGATTTGGTCATGGCTTTATTATAGCAAAAGGGTTAGCAATGTCTGCTAACCCCAGATAATCAAGCGTACTTGGCTGTTCTACTTCTTGAATATGGTTTCCGAGAGATGAGAAATTTCTTTATTGGATGTTTCCGCCATTTTTATCCAAAAATGGAGAATTCCCCTCACTATGAAATCATTCACCTCTTCTGGCTTTATTACATTTCCGTTAAAGCCAGTCACATATATGCCATATTCCTGTTTTCCACTATCATACGGATTTTTCTTACGGGCATATTGAATATTAACATAGCTTGTAGTTTCCAACCAAGCAAAGTATCCAAACTCTCCACTAGCGGGGATTTTACATTCTGCAACAGACATTAAAACCCGATGCAGATTACAACTTTTTTTAACCTTTAAGACATTGACAATTTCATCGGATACACAATCAAGTGGAATTTCATGACCGTAAATATCCTTTGTTGTGTTATCAAGCTTTGCAAGGATAAACATAAAACACCTCCTTATTGGATTTCTATTATTTTAATATTGGCGGTTTTTCCGCCGATGATTCTTAAAGAACTTTTACTGACATTAAAATAATCCGCTAATACTTTTATTAGCATATCATTGGCCTTGTTGTCAACCGGCGGGGCGGTCAGCTTAACTTTATATTCCCCTTCCACAATTTTAGTGACTTCGTTTTTAGACGAGCGGGGAATGACTTTAATGTAAATTCGCATGAATTTCATTGTCATCCTGAACTTGATTCAGGATCTATTTAGATTCCGGATCAAGTCCGGAATGACATATTATTTATTTTTATCTCCTAATTCCCACTTTTCCGAAATTTTTCTCAATATTTTTCTTAATCTTCTCCAAATCAATTTCCTTGCCTTTAGTTTTTTTCTTGAGAGCGGGATCAAGAATTTTAATTTCCCGGTATTCCTGGAGATAATAAGTTTTTGCGCCGGCTAACCACTGGGCGATATCATTAAAATCTTTTTCTTTATGCAAGCCCGGAACGGCTGTCGTTCTAAACTCGTAATCAATTCTGCTGTTTTTGATTAAATCAACGCTTAATTTTACTCTTTCTTTATCGGCTTTCACGCCGCATGTTTCATCATATCTTCCCAAATAGTTTTTGATATCCATCGCGATAAAATCAACCAGTTTTCCGTCAATAATTTTCTTGAGCACATCCGGCCGGCTGCCGTTAGTGTCCAATTTTACCAGATATCCCTGTCTTTTTATTTTTTTGATAAATTTAATCAAATCCGGCTGAAGCGTCGGCTCCCCGCCGGTAATGCAAACTCCTTCCAATTTTCCTTTGCGTTTCTTTAAAAAATCAAAAAACTCTTTTTCCGGAATTTTTGATATTTGATATTTAATATTTGATATTAACTCCGGGTTATGGCAAAACGGGCAGCGAAAATTGCAGCCCACGGTGAAAACAGTCGCCGCCAGTTTTCCGGGATAGTCAATGAGAGTAAGTTTTTGGTAACCGCCAATTAACATATTAAAAAAATAAAAATGCAAAATGAAGAAATCAAAATGACAAATCAAAATTTAAAAATAATTAAATCATTTTACATTTTGATTTTTGATATTTGCATTAACTATGGGATAACCCCCGTGAAGAAAGATTATCCCATTATTACTCCGCTTTATAAAGTCGGGCTAGACCTTCTGTTCCGCTATAATAAATGTCTTGCGATTG
Organism: Candidatus Moraniibacteriota bacterium; assembly: GCA_026396275.1. Taxonomy (NCBI): domain Bacteria; phylum Candidatus Moraniibacteriota; species Candidatus Moraniibacteriota bacterium. The sequence goes on from JAPLXC010000016.1 coordinate 28,343, forward strand.
GCAAATTCTGCTTGTTTTCCCTTATTCCACTGATCCACCGGACGAATGTAGCCCACCACTCGGGAATATACTTCGGTCTTTTGTTCCACTACACACTTGGGGCAGGTGTAATGTTCCCCGGGAAGATAGCCGTGAACGGGACAGACGCTGAATGTCGGAGTGAAGGTAAAATAAGGAAGTTTATAATTTTCCGCGATTCTGCGCACCAGCTTTTTCACCGTCTCAATATCCCAGAGTCGTTCTCCTAAAAATCCATGAAGAACTGTTCCGCCAGTATACTTTGTCTGAAGATTATCTTGAAGATCCAGCGCCTCAAAGAGATCGTTCGTAAAAGAGACCGGCAGCTGTGAAGAATTGGTATAATACGGTTCGGCTTTACCCTTTTTAACTTCCTTATGGTTGGCAAAAATAATACTGGGATATTTTTCACGGTCCAGGCGGGCCAGCCGATAAGACGCTCCTTCCGCTGGAGTGGCTTCCAGATTGTAAAGATTTCCGGTTTCCTCTTGATAGCTAATTATTCTTTTTCTCATATAATCCAGAATTTCTTCGGCCAGTTTCTTCCCCTCGCGAGTAGCAATATCTTTGCCAATCAGATTGAGCAGTGCTTCATTCATTCCCACCAGCCCAATAGTGGAAAAATGATTGGCCCAATACTGGCCCCGGCGCATCTTGATAGGATTTAAATAGAATCGACAGTAAGGGTATAATCCTCTCTCGGTAAAACTATCGATCATCTTGCGCTTTGTTTCCAAGCTTTCTTTGGCCAGATCCATGAGGTGATCAAGGCGTTGGAAAAATTCTTTTTTACTTACTCGCCCTTTGGCGTGGATTTTGGATAAGTATCCGATCCGCGGCATATTGATAGTGACCACCCCGACTGATCCAGTCAAAGGATTGGCACCAAAGAGTCCTCCGCCTCGTTTGTAGAGTTCGCGGTTATCAAGGCGCAGCCGGCAGCACATCGATCGGGCATCCTCGGGACTCATGTCAGAATTGATAAAATTGGCAAAGTAAGGAATGCCGTACTTGGCCGCCATTTCCCAAACGGGGTTGAAACGCTCGTCATCCCAGTCAAAATTTTTCCCGATATTATAAGTGGGAATGGGAAAAGTAAAAATCCGGCCATTGGCGTCGCCTTCAATCATCACTTCGGCAAACGCGCGGTTGATCATATTCATTTCTTCCTGAAAATCCGCGTAGGTCTCTTTCTGGGGAACGCCACCAATAATAATCGCTTCTCCGGCCAGCGTCGGATGGGGAGTAATGTCAAGAGTGATATTGGAAAACGGCGTTTGAAAACCGACCCGGGTAGCCACGTTCATATTAAAGACAAAGGACTGGATGTTTTGCTTTACTTCGTTGTACGCCAATTTATCATACCTGACAAACGGAGCGAGCAGCGTGTCGAAATTAGAAAATGCCTCCGCTCCGGCTACTTCTCCCTGAAGAGTATAAATAAAATTTACCATTTGGCCCAAAGCCGAACCGAAGTGCTTGGCCGGTTTGCAAGCCACTTTTCCCGCCACCCCCGTGAAGCCGCGGAGCAGCAGATCCTGAAGATCCCAGCCACAGCAATAAGCGGCAACCAGTTGAAGATCGTGGATATGAAAGTCGCCCTGTTCATGAGCATCGCGAATACTTTTGGAATAAACTCGGTTCATCCAATATTTAGAACTCACGATTGAAGAAATGTAATTATTGAGACCCTGAAGAGAATAGGACATGTTGGCGTTTTCTTTCACTCTCCAGTCAATTTCCTGAATGTATTTGTCCACGAGGGTTACCGCTTCATCCAGAGCTCCTTCGGCCTCGCGAATTTTGCGGTGCTGTTCCCGGTAAAGAATGTAGGCCTTGGCGGTTTCCTCAAAATCCAAAATCATCAGTACTCTTTCCACCAGATCCTGGATTTCCTCAATTTCCGGAATGTATCCCTTACGGTAATTCCTGTTAAGCAGCCGCGTTACCTTATCACTTACCCGGTGGGCATCGGCTAAACTCCCCTCACCAGTCGCTGCGAAGGCCTTGGCCACCGCGTTGGTGATTTTGTTTTGATCAAGCAGCACCACCCGGCCGCTACGCTTCACCACTTTGGTGATCTGATTCTTGAACTTTTCAGATTTTTCTCCCCGCTTTCCTGCTTTCTTTTTTCCGCCATTTTTTTCGGCGCCAGTCATAGGCTGATCAGCCCTTGGCTGAGATCCGCCTCGGGCGGACATTTTTGTTAGCATTTTTGTTTTGCCCCTGCTCATTAAATTGTTATATTACTAAATTTTTACAATACTAGATCGCCAGAGCTAGAAATTTTTTTCACTTCAGAATCAAGATTACTGATTACTATTCTCCAATTTCTCCGCTTCTTTCTTGAAACTCTCCGCGTTCTTGAATGATTTATAGACGCTGGCAAAACGCATATAAGCCACGTCGTCAATTTCTTTTAGTTTATCCAGAACTATTTTTCCGATTTCCTTACTAGTTATTTCGCACTCTTCCTTGGATCTGACTTCATACTCTATGTCGCCCATCATTTTATCAATTTGCTCTTCAGTCACCGGCCGCTTTTCAATCGCCTTGCGAATGCCGGCTTCCACTTTTTCGCGGTTATATTCTTCTTTCCGGCCGTCTTTCTTAACCACGGCGAGACGCAAGATTTCCACCTCTTCATAAGTGCTAAAGCGGGCTTTGCATTTCTCGCACTCCCGGCGCCTTCTAATTGCTTTCCCATCCTGGGTATCGCGCGAATCAATTACTTTTGTTTCATTATGACCGCAAAAGGGGCAATTCATATATTTTATACAATATATTGTACATTGTTATCCCATTCTACCACAAGTCAAAAACCCCGACAAGCGTTCAGATTTAAGCCAAAATCTGGAGTTATGCACAGAGGGCAAATAAAATAAGATCACCGGCGATACGGTGACCTTTAAAAAATCCTTTTGACAAAGTGATTTTAATTATCTTTTTCTCTTCTGCTTTTTTGCATGCCTCCTCTTTTTCTCTGCTCTTTCCAATATTCTTTCTCTCCTATTTCTGTCGCTTCTACTCCGGTAACTTCTTTTTTAGACAATCTAAACTGCAACGCCATTTTCTGTTTAGCATCCTTCTCGTCTCTTGCTATAAACATCTCCGTTAATAATGTCGTGCAAGGACTCTTGACGGGAACTTTAATAATAAAGAATCTGTCTTTTTCCTGTTCACTTTTTTTATCAGGAACAGGATAAAGTATTTCTCTCATAAATACCTCCTTATAAGCAAGCTCGAAAATTATTTTTTCATTTTTCTCCGGATAAACGCGGGTATTTCCAGTTCTTCTTCCTCAAGATCTCTGGTTTCTTCCATCCCGGATACTCCGCGGGGCTGAATTTTTTCTTCAATAATCATCTTTGTCTCAAGTTTCTTTGCCGGAAAAATTAATCTTTCTTTTGCCTCCTTGCGCTCTTCTCTTGCCGGCTGGGTAAATGTCACTCGGGATATCTTTTCGGCGGGGGACTCTTTCACTTTGGCGGCATCAAAACCAGTGGCCACAACAGTAATGTGGACGTCACCTTTCCTGATTTGATCGTCAATCACCGCGCCGAAAATAACCTTGGCATTAGGATCAATGCTCTCGGTTATAATATTGGCCGCTTCGTTAATCTCAAGCATCGTCAGATCGCTTGAGCCGGATATGTTGAAAAGCACTCCTTTGGCGCCATCAATGGAAAGTTCAAGAAGCGGACTATTGATAGCCGCTTTAGCCGCTTCGGCGGATCTATTTTCCCCACTGGCAATTCCAATTCCCATAAGAGCTGAACCGCTGTCCTCCATAATTGCCCGGACATCGGCGAAATCAACATTGACGATTCCCGTTTTGATAATGAGATCGGAAATTCCCTGCACCCCCTGGCGCAGAACGTCATCAACAATTTTGAAAGCGCTAATCAGAGTGGTCTTTCTGTCAATAATGGAAAGGAGTTTATCATTGGGAATAGTTATGAGGGAGTCAACCCTGTCTTTAAGGTTTTCTAGTCCTTCTTCTGCAATAGCCCGCCGCTGGGCGCCTTCGAAAGCAAAGGGCTTGGTTACTACTGCCACAGTGAGGGCTCCTAATTCCTTGGCTGTTTCGGCCACAATTGGAGCGGCTCCCGTTCCCGTGCCGCCGCCAAGACCGCAAGTTACGAAAACCATATCGGCCCCTTTAAGCACTTCCTGAATTTCATCCCGGTTTTCCTCCGCCGCCTGGCGGCCAATTTCCGGATTCATTCCCGCTCCCAATCCTTTGGTTAAATTTTTTCCGATATGCACTTTTTCCGTAGCTTTAGAATGATGCAGGGCTTGGGCGTCAGTATTTACCGCCACAAATTCGACTCCTTTTATTTTGGAATCAATCATTCGACTAATAGCCGCATTGCCTGATCCTCCCACTCCCACGACTTTAATTCTGGCAAACGTTTCAATGTCCGGTTTGATTTCCGCCATATTGTTATTTTGTTCATTGATCACCGCCTGCTAAGAAGTAAAAACTTTTCTACTCCAAGGACCTTTGATCAATTTTTACCAGTTAAAATTTAAATAAGATAAAAACTGTTATTTCTTTGATATTCCAATCTATCATATAGCCGGCTTTCCTGTCAACCCCTTGGGCAATTCCCGCAAGGAAGAATGCATATTTTCGCATTTGTTAGGTTTGAAAGTGCGTTCTGCCCAGTTGCTTAAACACTCTAAAAACTCTCTGTTATTCAATCTACAGAGCCAAAAATAGAAATTTTATTTTTTATTTTCGAGCGAAGCGAGTGAAATGGAAATTTATTTTCGTTTCCGAGCGAGCGATGAAAAATTTTATTTTAGGAAAATATCCGCTAGGGTAAAAATCTTCCCAGCCAGCGGCGCATTTTGTCAACGGTGTATTCGGCGTTGCGAGAAATGTTGTCAATAACTTTCACGCCTGTCAGCCCATCCTGCAGAATACTCTCCCGTTCAAGCCCCCACAGAATAAGTCCCACTGCCGTAGCAAACGACGGATCATCAACTTCATTGAGCATTCCTCCCAGATTCGCGGGAAAACCAATTTGAGTAGGAAGCCCCAATATTTTTTTGGCAACATCGGCAATGTAGGGAAGTTTTGCTCCGCCTCCCGTAAGTACTGCCCCGGCCGGAAGAAGTCCGGCCCTTTTAATCGATTGCAGTTCCTTATTCACCAATTTAAATATTTCCTCCAGGCGGGCTTCAATAATTTCCGCCACATGGTAGCGAGACACTGATCCTTCTTCTTGAGAATCAATGCGAGCCAAATCAATTTCTTCTTTTCTACTTATTTCTTCCGGAAGAGCGCAGCCATATTCGAGTTTCACTTTCTCCGCCACTTCAACTGTGGTCCGCAATCCTATGGCGATGTCATTGGTGATGTGGCCGGCCCCAACGGGAATTATCGCGGTATGAAGCAGTTCCCCTTCCTCAAACACGGCTATTGAAGTGGTTCCTCCCCTCAAATTAACAAGGACTACTCCCAATTCTTTCTGCTTTTTTCCCAGCACCGATTTGGCCGCCGCCAATGGCTCAAGCACAATATCGTCAATTTCAATATTCGACTGGGACAAACATTTCGCAATATTTTTAACATGGGAGGCTGAGTCCTCAATTAGAAGGGCGTTAACTTCCAGGCGAACCCCTCTCATTCCCACCGGATCCTTGATATTCTCCTGATCGTCCAGCCGATAGCCCTGAGGAACTATATGGACAATTTCCCGGTTGAGAGAAAGGGGAACCATCTGGACTTCATTAAGAACCCGCTGAATGTCATTTTCTGTAACTTCCCCATCCGCCCGGCCAACAGCCACCACCCCTTTTGAGCGCTGGAATCCTATTTCAGACCCCCCCGTGCTGACAACGGCTTTTTTGACTGTTATTCCCGCCATCCGCTCGCTTTTTTCCACTGATTCATTGATTACTTTCGCCACTTCTTCAGTATCAACAATCACTCCGCGGCGGATTCCAAAGGAGGGCACAATGCTCACTCCCACCACTCGAGGAATTTCCTTGCGTGGGTTTTGAGCTATAATCGTCCGAATGTTGGATGACCCGATGTCGATTCCAACCAAAATGGAGTCCCTAGACATGGTTTTTCTAAACAAGAATTTATATTGCGCCGTTCCAACACAGACGCCGAACTGGCTAATTTTCCTATTTGCTGTTAATTATAGACAGAAAAAAGCTTTTAGCAATGGTCTTCTAGCGAAGTCCCAGAAACTCTCTAATGTAGGGTAGAAAAATGATAATTCCCACTGCCACGGCGACCAGCGTAGAAATAAGCACCACGGCCGCCATAATGTCTTTGATAAGACGGGCGTAAGGATGAATTTTGGGCCTGATTATATCAACCACTCTTTCTACTACAGTATTGGTGAGTTCCGTGATGAGCACCCACATAATCATAAGGATAAGCACGATTGCTTCCCAGTTTTTCACTTTGAAAATGAAGATTAGCGCCAGAACAAACACAGCTAGAACAAGCTCAATCTGAAAATTTCGCTCATAAGAAGCGGCATACTTAAAGCCCCGAAAAGCGTGCCGGAAGCTCTTGTTTAGTTTTTTTATCTCTTCACCGCTTGTCTGATTTCCGTTGCTCATTATTTTTGTCTTTTTTAATTATAGAGTTTTGGATGGAAAACATTTTTTTTCCGTGGCGCAATCCCAGAAGATGGAGCAGGCCATGAGAAACCACTCTGGCCAGTTCTTCTTTAATGCCCCGGCCAGTTTTCTTGGAATAATTCCCTATTTCAGTATAGCACATTACCAGCTCTCCTAAAAAGATGTTTTTATCAACAGCTTTTTTCAGTTCCTGGGCGCTTCGGTATTCAGAAAAGGAAAGGATGTCAGTTACGCTGTCTTTTCTCCGGTAGATTCGGTTGAGTTTTTTTATTTCCAAAGGCGCCACTAAAGCGATACTCAAAGATACAATTCTACGCTTCAAAAAATCATAATTGTATTCTGCTAAAGTCCTTCTTATAACTTTGGCAAAAAAATCCTTTTTGATAGAACTTCGGGTAGTATTATTGATTTCAAGATTGAGTTTCATAAATATAGTATACAAAAGAAAAAGGGACGAATCAATGTGATCCGTGTCTCAAGCTGGTTTCTGCTTATTCTTTACACTGTAATGAAATAGTATATACGACGTATATACTCTGGTATATACTATGTCCTGCTAGGTAAACTTAGACAAAATAAAATCCCTGCCAAGCCAGTTCGGCTAAACTTAACTTGGCAGGGACACGGCTTCAGCTTGCATTTTTCGCATATGCGTAATTTGCAAGTCGTTAAGTTGGCTAAGGACTACTTCGTTTTCTCGTGCCACTCTCCGGCGTTCCGGAAAACATCTTATATGAACGTAAAGGGTAAGGAGTTGACAAAAAATTTTTTTCAAGCTAATACATAAGCAGAGTTGTTCATTGAAATATTAAGCAAATTTAACTGAACCTAGCAAAATAAAGGAGGACTTAAAAATGGAAAGTTTTATTTTGAGAACACAAGAAAGGGGTAAGTTTCCTGTAACTAATTTGCATTCGGAAGGGACGGTCATAGTTTCTCTGCCTCATCGGCACAGTTTTTGGCTAAATCGCTTTGAAAATATCCTGACGCTTGAATGCGATTTGGGGCATATGCCTGGAGATCAAGTCAATATCTGCAAAATTGACCTCTCTGAAAAAGATTACGAAAAAGCTATGGAAATGGCGCCCGAATTTTTGTCCTGGGCAAGATCGTTCGAAAATAGTTTCCAAGTTAATAGGTTCGTTGATGCCTATGCCGTAAACAATTACCAGTGGGCTTCGGCTCTAATGTTCGGTCTGGACCATCAAGACCAGATGTGGATTAACCTTTCTCCTGATTGGCGCAAGAAAACAAATATCGAGTTCAGTATAATTAAAGACGACTACATTGATTTTTTGGGCGACAAGCATAAACTGGACGAGCCGGCTATGACTCTGGCTTGCTCATTGAAGCTCTACGGACAAAAACCCTATTATTTTCTCTTTGTTGAATGGTGGGGCGACAATTCCTGGAGGTACGGCAAGAACTTTTTCTACAACAATACCGCGTTTGCGAGATGATATTTGAGTAAAACGTAAATTAAATTGAAGAAGCCTGATATAATTCAGGCTTCTTTTTTTAAAGGCATAACAGATACTTTTATTTTAATTCTTCCTCTACAATTCTTAATGCCGGATAGATACTAGATACAAACTCCTTCATTCGCTCTTCGGCTGGTATTTGTCCTGCGAAATTGGCAGTTCCACGATGAAGCGCGAGCCCTTGTTCAACCCGTCGGACTCGGTCCAGACCCGTCCGTGGTGGGCTTCAACCATGTTTTTCCCCACGTAAAGCCCGAGGCCTGTTCCGCCGACGTGGAGGCGGCTGGTGTCTTTGCCGCGAGAAAAGCGGGAGAAAAGGTAGGGCAGTTCTTTTTCGGGGATTCCGATTCCCGTGTCGCTGATAACGACCCTGACAAGCTCAGGGCTTATAGTTTGCGGTGACTGGTTGTCAGATGATGATCCCTCGATTGTAATGCCGGGCGCGAGATTCGGGATATATCCCGTACCGCCTGTTTCCTGTTCCATACTGCCTGTTGCCAGTTCCGCTCTGACGGTTACTCCTCCCCTATTAGTATATTTAATCGCGTTGTCAATCAGATTGGAAAGTACTTCGCGGATTTTCGGGCCGTCCATCTCAATTTCCGGAAGCGGATCCGAGGGAAGTTTAATGTCCAGATACAGGCCCTTGGCGCGGGCTATCAGAATAAAGGAATCCCCCAGTTCCCGGATAATGTTTTCAATTCTGGCTTTTTCGAACTTAAACTCCAGCCGGCCGGACTCAATCCGGGAAACGTTAAGGAGGTTTTCCACTAGCTGGATGAGCCGCTCGTTGGAAACGTAGACCTTGTTGAGCGCGTCGCGGATTTTGTTTTCCACTTTCCCATAGGCGCCTTCCAGAATGAGCGAGATGAAGCCCTTGACGGCGGTAAGCGGAGTGCGGAGCTGATGGGAAGCGATGGAAATAAATTCGCTCTTGGCGTTATCCAGTTTACGCAGCTGATCATTGGCCACCGCCAGCCGGTCGGACATATATTGCAATTCTTCTTTGCGCTGGACTTCAAGTTTCACGGATTTGACAAGCAACCAGCCCATTCCGGCCGAAAGCGCCAGCGTTACGCCCACTAAAATCTTGCTGGTTGTCGTCTCAACAAAAGCAAACATTGAACCGATGAGCACGACCAGCGACACCACCAACGCCTGCGCCGCCAGCATTTTAATATTAAAGGCCTTGAATTTGACAATCAAATATCCCAAAAAAGCCATGAAAATAGTCATACCAAAAAGTCCATACTGCTCTATGTTGAAATTTTTAACTATTCCCTTCTCAAATAAGTAACTAGCTAAAAATCCTGAAGAAAAAAAGGAAAGTAAAAATAGTTCCATGCCTAAAATTAAATAAAGTATCTGTTTTTTGAATTCCTTCTCTGCTCTTTTGTATTTAAAAGCAGAATAAAATAATATGAGAAGTAATATAAAAAACCCGACTCCATAATAGTAATATGTAAAATATCTACCTTCTGATGCTTCACATATAGACAAATTAATACTTTCTAAATTAAATCTTGTGGACAAAAATAATATCAAAGGGAGAAATAAAACTGATAAAAAAACTTTTATTAAAAAACTAATATCCTTCTTATTTATAAAAACATATACAAAATAAAAACAAAGTATATATATGAGGGCATAAAGAATACCAATCAAAGACCAGGCAAACATTATTACGTCACTTCTAGAGCTAGTCCATAAAATTAGGTTTAAAAATACCCAAAGAGAAAACGAGATTGATATAGATAATAGAATTTTGCTTAATAAAGACTTATTTTTAAAAAAAACAAAAAAACCGACTAAGAGAGATGCTGTCACAGTTGATAAGTGGGAATAGTAAATAAGAACGGGAATCTTATCTGTAAAAATTAAATATTTTAACTCGAAAATTTCTTGACAAAACATTT
>JAPLXC010000017.1 GCA_026396275.1 Candidatus Moraniibacteriota bacterium
GTTTGGCCGTTTCCTCGAATTTAACATGCCCGCCTGGAAAAAAGTAATAATTTTTCTCCCTGTTTTTACACGTCAAGAGTTTGTTGTTTTGGATTATAATTGCCCTCGCGCAGATTTCAAAAAAATATTTCATTACCATGAGATTATTATAACAAAAGCCACAAAAATAAAAAGTCAAGACAATTTTTCTTGACTTATTTGAAAGAAGATTTCAAAAAACTACCTGCCTAGTCGTGCGGCGAAATTAAAACAGTAGAAATAATTTTGCCATTTTTCATCCGAGGACTGGTAGTCATTATTAAAAATAAAATAGTCAGCCAGTGCTTCTCGCACTCGTAGCAATTCTCTGAGCTGGCTTTTCTTTTTGCTGTTTCTGATTGTCAAATCCATAAGCTCCAGCGCCCGATCAAACGCCTGGCGGCTGTACTGCTGGTTTCCTTTATTCCTCCATTTAATCGTCCTTTCAATTTCACTGCCGACATTGGCCATCTGCTCAAAAAAAGAAAGTTTCTGCCACCGTCCCAGAGCCAATTGTTGGTGCTGATAATTCATTTTTTTATTAGTTTACTGACAATCTCTAAAATCCTTTCTCGTATTTGGGGATCGTCAACCCCCCGGCTGCGATTCCCCTGCGCTGGGCGAAGATTAATCATTGAATCAAATTCAATAAAATCGTCGCCTTCCATTTTCGGGTAGATGTTTATGCCCCATAAATTTTTCTGTTCTGATCCGTTCTCGAGAAGCAATAATTCCTCATCGGCATGCAGTTCGCCGTCAACCGCCATAATTCTCCGCTCAATATCAACGACTGCCTTAACAATATTGCCGAACATTCTTCCCGTCATTTCCTCCAACTCGCCAATTGAGATTGCATCTTTTATAATTTTCATATTTTCAGAAAAATTTACTCGGCTGAATCTTCTTCTGGCGCGTTAGCGCCATCTGCTTCTTCGCTTTGGGCGTTCAAACACTCTTTATCTCCCTCCTCGCAAACAGTTTCTTGTGCGGCTTCACATTCCGTATCCCCTTCCTCGCATTCAACCGCTTCTTCTTCAATCGGATTCTCCTCGGTGTATTCTTCCGGATCGTTGCAGGAGGCCTCTTGTTCTTCAGCAGTCACTTCGTCGCAAAGAATCTGCTGACAATCTTTTTCCCCTTCTTCGCACGTCCAGGGATCGCACGTCTCATCCGTCTCCGGATCGCAAAGAGGAATCCGGTTGGCGTTCCTTTCGGCGATTTTGTAATACCAGATGTCTTCTTCCGGATTTCCCGTGCATTTCTCGCCTTCTTCCGTCGAGGCCGGATCGCACTCCCAGATAAAACATTTTTCCACGTATGGATCGCAGTCAATCTGCGCGGAAATTACGTAATCGCGCTGTATCATTATCTTGTAGAAGGTGTATCCGACCGAAGCCAGAGTCAAAACCAGAAGTATGGCAATTAGTATTTTTGATTTTTTGTCCATCCAGCAGTAGAAATTCGAATGGCCAGCAGGCCAAAACGAATTTATATTTATTTAATTTATTTCGAATTTTCACTACCGGATCCATCCAGCAGTAGAAATTCGAATGGGCTAAAAGCCCGAAACAAATTTAAATTTTATTTTGATTAAGCTTATTTTTAAATAAATATTCCTTCAGACGTCTTTTTATTAGTCTCCCACCCTGAGAAGTTTTCAGGTATCCTTCCCTCCTTATAGCATCATTCTTATCGAGACAGGCTTCATAATAAATCAACTGCCAAGGCATATATCTTTTTGTGGAACTATTCAGACCCAGGTTATGCTCATTAACTCTTTTCTTTAAATCATTAGTATAGCCAATATAGATGTCGTCAGATTTATAGCTTCTTATTATATAAGTATAGAAAAAAATATTATTTCGAATTTTCACTGCTGGATCCATGTCTTTATTTTACCATACCCAAAACAATTTTAAAAGGGTTATGAATTGCAATTCATCATAAAGACCCACTTAAAAAGCGGGTTTTTTAATTATCCAAATTAGCAGGAGCTGACCCCTCTGCAGAGCTCTTCAGAGGGGTTGGAGACCGGAAGATAAAAATTCGCAGGGGCGCCAGGGAATCGCCCCTCTGCAGAGCTCTTCAGAGGGGTTGGAGGCCGGAAGATAAAAATTCGCAGGGGCGCCAGGGGTCGAACCTGGAATAACAGTTTTGGAGACTGTCGTGATGCCATTTCACTACACCCCCTAAATCCTTTTTAATAATTCATAATAAGCAGCTCCGAAATGTTTTAATTTTCTTTCTCTTTCTTGCGCCGCTTTTTTCACTTTGTAAGATTCGTAATAAACTAAATCCAGAGGTCTCCGGTGCCTAGTTGCTTCAACTTCTCCCTCATTATGTTCTTTTATTCTAAGCTTCAAATCAGCAGAGTAGCCGACATAAAATCTTCTGTCTTTTCTGCTTTTTAGCAAATACACATAAAACATACCGGCGTGGAGGGAATCGCCCCTCTGCAGAGCTCTTCAGAGGGGTTGGAGTCCACAGTTATACCACTTAACTAAGCTCCCGAAAGAGGGCTTATTTTGTTTCCTTATGCAATGTGTGCTTGCGGCAAAAACGGCAGTATTTTTTCAGTTCCAGTTTTTCTTTTACTTTTTTCTTATTGCGCGTTGTATGATAAGTAATTCTCTTGCACTGGCTGCATTTTAGTTTTGCGATGTTTTCCCGAGCCATTTCATCATGAAACATGAAACACGTAACATGTAACAATATCTTATTTTTGCGTTACGAATTTCAAGTTATAGGTTATGAGATTAACGAGCCCAGAGGGAGAATCGAACTCCCGCCTTTTCCTTACCATGGAAACGTTTTGCCACTTAACCATCTGGGCAAAAGATACGGTGGGCCGGGCAGGATTCGAACCTGCGTAGGCCAGAGGCCAACAGTTTTACAGACTGCCCCCTTTAACCACTTGGGTACCGACCCACATTTTGCACATTTTTATATTCGTCTATCCAATTTTTTATCAAATTCAGTAATTTCTTGTCTGAATATCTTATATGAATTAATCCATAAGGCATTTTATTTATTTTATTTTTATTATAATCATTTCGGATATATGGTTTTGAAAATTGCTTCTTGGAAATTCTGGTTAATTTACTCCAATAATCCATGTTTTTTCTTATATCCTGATTGGAGTAAAAATAAGAATATACTCTAAGCCTTTTTTCATTTATTCCACATATTTCTCTTAAAAATCTCATAAAAATAACAATCATATCCTTATCGCTATTGGCGAAATCAACTGATGTTCCGCCAGCTTTATATCCTTCTCCCCAATAAAGCATGACTCCCATTACCTTTAATGTTTTTAGTTTTTCGCTACTTATTTTTTTCAATACAAACGATGGCTTAGATCGCTCATATCTAATCGCATTACTTTCATGCTGTTTCCTTCTTTTCATCCTATTCTTTCGCATACAGTAAAATACGGCATCAATTGAAACACCTAACTTATTTGCTATGTCATTGACGCTAAGCTTTTTATTGTAATAAAAATCTCTTACTTTATTGACTGAATTTTTACCAATCGTAGCCATACTTTGATTATACAAAGAACAATAGACAAACGCAATAGTTCTAGAAATAATCCGATTGACTAAAACTTTGAGCCGCCCGTCAGATTCGAACTGACGACCCATTTATCCCGCACCTTTAGAGCCATCCGTCGGAATCGAACCGACAACCTACGGTTTACAAAACCGTTGCTCTGCCAGTTGAGCTAGGATGGCGAAATCCAAAGGTGCGGGACTGGCGCAAAACAGTTGCGCTGTCACAAACCCAATCCTAAAGTTCAACTTTAGGAAGATCTTACTTTCCCAGCATTCTCTTTAATTTTACCACCTTAATTTTCGCCTTGCGGTGAACTGGGCTGAGTTTGAGAACTTGCCTAAAGCATTCCAGGGCGTCTTCGTTATTCCCTGACTCAAGATAGTAATCTCCCAAACGTTCATAGGCCTCAATATCCTGGGGGTTAGCGGCAATTCGCTCGATGAGAGCCGTCTCCAGCATATTCCGCTCTCCGGATCTTGTTTCCGGACGAACAATCTCTTTGCTGATCATGGGATAACTCTTTATCTCTCTTTCTTTAGCTTTTTCAGACGGCGAAATTATCTTGCTTTCTTCACTTACAATTTTCGTGGTTTCTTCTCTTTCTTCAAAAAAAGTTTTGGATTTTTCGGCGCTCTGCTGCCTCCTTTTTCTGATTGACTGAAACCAGCGGTGGGTAAGGTTGTAAAACTTGAGGGAAAGAAGCTTTGACCACTGTGTCATTCTTTCTCCCGTTCGCAGTGATAGCTCGCTGATCTTCGCCTTTGCTTTCCCGACTCTCCGAAGGCCCTCTAGCCGGGCTCCGGTTTGCTGCGTTATTTCTCTTGGCGGAATTTGAGAGGCCTTTCGAAACAAAAACCAGATAAGCACTGCTAATCCAATAATAATGACAACTGGTGGTATTGTGTAGTACAACATAAATTTTATTTAATATCTTTCTTTTTTACAGTCACAATTTTTCCGTCTTCCAATTTCACTCTCGCTTCCTGTTTAATGACATTAAGTTCCAGTACTTCTCCTTTTCCTTCTTTGGTTTTTACTTGGCTGTGAATCTCCGGTAAACCTTCCAGCATTTCCTGGTATTGACGAGCTTCATAAGAAAGGCAGCAGAGAAGCCGGCCGCACTGGCCGGATATCCGCTCCGAGCCCCGATGGGCAATTTGCTGAAGTCGCGCCATTTCCACCGAAATACTAGGCAAACTTTTCAAAAATCTCACGCAGCACAGCTCCCTTCCGCACACTCCGCAGCCTCCGGACTTGCGGGCTTCATCCCGCGATCCAATCTGGTGCATTTTTACCGAGCGATGAAATATCCGTGACAGATTTTTAACTAATTCGCGAAAATCCACTCGCTCTTCGGCGGAGAACACCACTACGATATTGCTGCCGTCCAAACTGATGGCCACATCAACTAGCTTCATCTCCAGCCCGAGGCGCTTTACTTCTTTCCGGCAGATTTCAATAATTTCTTTCTTTTTCTCCTTGTTTTTTTCAAAAACATCACTGTCCCGCTTCGTTGCCTTGCGAAGAATTGGCTGCTCCGGCTCCTCGGTTGTTTCCATCCCACTCATCACCACCGTTCCTAAACTATTTCCGAATTCCCCTTTTATAATTACTTTATCGCCTTCTTGAAGATCTGTTTCGCTGGAACAAAAACGAGGGCTCTCCCAATCGTACAAATTAACTAAAACTTTCATAATTTCAATTAGTTTCTATTTGAAATTTATAAATCGTAGCGGATAAATTTGCCTACTTGGATATTCTCTCCTATCTTGCCCACCTTCTCGGCAACAAGGTCCCCAACGGTTATTGACGGATCTTTGACAAACGGCTGGGCAAGAAGCGAGATTTCTTCGCGGAATTTTTTCTCTTTGCCGGCGAGGATTTTTTCCGCGATTGCTTCGGGCTTTCCTTCTTTGGCCAGCTGCTCAGTCCAGATTTTTCTTTCTTTTTTAACAATATCCGCCGTCACTTCTTCCGGCTTAAGAAATTGAGGATCGGTCGCCGCGATCTGCATGGCAATATCGCGGGCCAGTTCCTGAAATTCGGAGTTTCTGGCGACGAAATCTGTTTCGCAAAGAAGCTGAACCAGCACTCCGATTTTTTTGTTGGAATGAACATAAGCCGCGATTACCCCCTCTCTTGTCTCCCGGCCGGATTTTTTAATGGCCTTAGAATGCCCCTCCCGGCGCAAAATTTCCACCGCTCTTTCTTCATTGCCACGAGCTTCTTCCAGGGCCTTCTTGACAGCCACTACTCCGGCTCCGGCTTTCTCGCGCAATTTTTTTACTTTATCCAACATAAATTATAATGCTAATTATGCTAATAAATTCAAATCTGCTAATTGCGAATATTGGAAATTCGCTGATTAGTGTTTATTCGTGGATTAGAATTGCATTAACTTTCAATTAGCGCCTTGCAAACATATCCCAATACCAGCCGGATGGAGGAAATGGCGTCGTCGTTAGCGGGAATGGGATAGTCAACAAATGAAGGGCTGTTATTGGTGTCCACAACGGCGACTATCGGAATTCCAACTTTCCGGGCTTCCTTGACGGCCAGCTCGTTTTCCTTGACATCAACTACAAATATCGCGCCGGGAAGTTCTATCATGTCCTTAATGCCTCCGATTTTCTTTTCCAGCTTTTCCAGTTCTTCTACTTTCTTTAACTGCTCCAGCTTGGTGTATACTTTAAATTCGCCTTTTTCCAGTTTGGCTTGAGAGTCCTTGAGATATTTGGCCCGGCTTCTGATAACTTTAAAATTGGTAAATGTTCCGCCCAGCCAGCGCTCGGCGACATGGGGCATCTGGCAGCGCCGGGCGGCAGAACGAACAAAGCCCCTGGCCTGCTCCTTGGTGCCAACAAAAAGAATTTGTTTGCCGTCGCTTTTCACTTTCTTGAGAAAGGCCAGCGCTTCTTCCAGTTTCTCCAGTGATTTCTCAAGATCAATAATGCTTATCCCCTTTTTAGTAGTAAAAATGTACGGTTCCATCTGAGGATTTTTGCGCGACTTCTGGTGGCCGAAATGGAGTCCGCTTTTCAGCATCGTTTCCAGATTGA
Organism: Candidatus Moraniibacteriota bacterium; assembly: GCA_026396275.1. Lineage (NCBI taxonomy): Bacteria > Candidatus Moraniibacteriota > Candidatus Moraniibacteriota bacterium. The sequence goes on from JAPLXC010000017.1 coordinate 6,633, forward strand.
GTTCCAGTTTTCCAAAATCAAAATCAGCGAAATAATCTTCGCTGGCGGATTTTGGCTCTGTCTTCGACACGCTCGGCGCGTCCGAGGACTGTTTGATTTTTTTTGCTTCCATTTTTTTCCTTGTTAACTGCTTACACCTACTTTTCCTTTTTTGTGACCCTGATCCAGTCAGCTACAGCCGACGGGACAGGAACGGGTCGAGGAAAAAGTATGATTGATTAGTATTCAAATGAATACGTTTTTCAGTATAACAAATAGCTAGCTCTTGTCAATTATGCTGGATTATGCTAGTTTATGTAAGTAAATAAATTATAATGGATTCGGTATTCGTATATTCGTATGTAATTTGTAATTCGTAGAGAACTCATGAAGAAAGATATTCACCCGAAATATTACGACAAAGCCACCATCACCTGCTCCTGCGGAGCTGTTTTTCACACTGGTTCAACCAGAGAAAAAATGCAGGTGGAAATTTGCTCGCAATGCCATCCTTTTTACACCGGTAAGAAAAAGATGGTTGACAGCCGCGGAAGAGTGGACCGATTTAAGAAACTAATAGAGAAATCAGCACAGAAAAAGATTACTGAAAAACCTGCCCGTATCGCTACGCGAAGCGTTGCAGGCGGGGCGGCGGCCAAGAAAGAATCGCGCAAAAAACCAGCGGTAAAAAAGAAGGAAGAAAAGAAGAAAAAGAAAAAGTAATTGAAAATCTAAAAATCCCTGTCCTTTTTTCCGGCAGGGATTTTATTGTGGCGCTTATACTTTTATGCCCTGATTTATCAATATTTCAGTTTTTTTCTTGGAACATTCTTCGCATCTGAATTTGGGGGCTTTATCCTCGCTTTTATCATAGTTTGATGTTTTTACAATCCTGTATCCCCTTGCCATTTTCCCGCAATCAGAACAGCTTATGTTATCTTTGATTTCCCATTGGGCGGACAGAAGTTTTGATTTAAAAATGAATCTGTCAACCCAGAAAAAAATCAATCCTCCGATAAGATTGGCGATGGTTGTCGCGACCCACTTGTCCAGTGTAGACAGCCACACCAAAACTACGGCCAAAATAGGCGTACTTAACTGCCACCTGAACAGATAAAGAAAATATCGCTTAAAGTTTACTTTCATGCTATTAATATAAATTAATTAAAAGTGGCGAGAGAAACACAACTGGACGGGCCAAATATGCGTTGTTAGGCGATGTAATCAAAAATATTTCTACCTTATTATAAATTTGGCGATTTATTTTTCTTTTAATTTTTTGATAAGCTCCTCTCTATTTTTAGCATATCTTTTTTTATCTTGTTCATCTTTTAATCTTTTGGCCTCATAAGGACTGACGTAATTTTTTATTCTTTCTTTAATTTTTTTCTTTTTTTCATCATTATATTCTTTTATTTTTAACCAATTTTCTCGGATATTCGGCAAATCAATAGGTCGAAACCCCACTTGCTTGTATGTTTCTCTGATTTTTTCATATAAATCTTTTTCTAAACTTTCTGCTCTATCCCAGAAACTATCCTCAAAAAGTGTAAATTTCAATTCGAGATTTAGGAATTCCTCAAGTTTTTCCAGTCCCTCTTCATTTCTTGAAAAATAGTCTTCGTCAAGTTTGATT
>JAPLXC010000018.1 GCA_026396275.1 Candidatus Moraniibacteriota bacterium
GATATAGTTGTCAGTCTTGGAAGGGGCGCAATTGAAGCAATGGCTTGTGGCAGAAATGTTATTATCTATGATATTCATGGGGGAGACGGCTTAATTAATGAAGATAATTTTTTTGAAATAAGAAAAAATAATTTTTCGGGAAGAAGGTTTAGAATAAATTATAATGTGAATAAATTTAAAGAAGAAATTTTAAAATATAATCCTAGAATCGGAGAAAAATTAAGGAAGTTGGTTTTAAGGGAAAATTCAAAAAATGCGATTTTGAAAAAAATTGAAGATATATATAGAGATGCCTTGTATTATGATATTGAAAAAGCTGTGGAAATTAAAAATGTGTGCAATTACGAGAAAAAATTAAAAGAACTTCTAGAAATTTCTAAACAAAAAGATCAAAAAATTAGTGAACTTTATCAAATAATCCGACAAAAAGTTCAGGAAATAGCTAGTTCTAATCAAGTAATACAGAAAAAAGACAGAGACATAAAGGTTATGAAATCATCTAAATTTTGGAAATTAAGAGAAAAATATTTAAAGCTGAAAAAAATACTATTATTTGCTGACAATACTAGACAAATGGTGACTAAACCAGCGTCTAATTATCTGACTTCTGTTATTATCACCGCTCACAATTATGGCAAGTTTTTGAAGGATTGTATTGATTCGGTTCTAGAACAGACAGTGAAACCCAAAGAAATAATAGTAGTTAATGATGCTAGTAATGACAATACTGATGAAATAGTAAAAATTTACGAAAACAAAGTGCAATATTTTAAGGTTGATTTTAAAGATGCACAAAAAGCGAGAAATTTTGGCTTTTCCAAGGCAATCGGAGAATATGTAGTTTTTTTGGATTCAGATGACTATTTCTATGAAGACGCTATTGAAAAAATGCAGTCAGAAATGGAAAGTAATCCAGAATTGAACCTCGTTTATTCTGACAGGACAAATTTTGGCGATGAGACAATTTTAAAAAACATAAATCAGGCATCTAAGTGGTCTTCCGAAAAATTTAATTATGGTAACCTAAAAACTCATAATTATATTCCCCTGCCATCACTCATAAGGAGAAAAAAATTTAAAGGGTTTGATGAAAGAATAAAAAGATTTCAGGATTGGGATGCTTGGCTTACGCTTTTGAAGAATGGTAAGGCCAAGAGAATTACTGAACCACTATATTTTGCCAGATTTCATGGAAAGAATAAAACTTTCACCGTAAATAAGTATATAGAGAAATTGAAAATTTTGCATAAGCACAACATTATCAAAATGGCAAGGGTAAAGGATAAGCGCGAGAAATTGATCCTGGAGAGAACAGTAAATTTATCAAAAAGTAGGATAATTTTCCTAATTTCTATCCAAATTGATATTTCGTCCATTAAAAAATTTCTTTATTCCGTAGATAAATATCATCAAAATAAGAATTTTCTTTTCTATTTAATAAAGAACAATCAGGAAGAAAGTAACATTTTAGAAATAACACACGTCTTAGAAAGGACTGGAATAGAATATCGTATAGTAAGAAAGTATAATATTGACCAAGTCGTCAAGTTTGTTAAAGAAAACAGCATCATTCCCCTTTATGACGCTGATTATCTCGTGATGTTTCGCCGAAGTAACAATCCAGATTTAGCTAATTTTATTCCTGGCAAAGAGATCCACGCCCTTTACGATTGTGAAAAAGATATATTGTCAGTTAATTCCCTGGACGAAATAAATGCCCTTGTCCTTAATAAAAGGGGAATCGGAACTTTAATTGGTTTGTAATAATGGCTACAAATGACTATGTCGCTCTCGTTCTAAGAAATAAATAACAATTTATTCAATAGGAAAAATGAAATTAGAAACATGCATTGTCACGCCAACTTATAACCAAGAGGATTTTACCATCCGCTGTTTTGACAGCATTCGCCGGAACACTGGCGTTCCCTACAAAATTATCTGGATTGATAATGGTTCCACTCCTAAAAGCCGGGAAAAGGTTAAAAAATTTCTTGAAGAAAATAAAATTCCGTATGAGGCGATCCTTAATGAAAAAAACCTCGGCTTCGTCAAGGCCACCAACCAAGGAATGAAAAAAGCGCTGGAATTAGGCACACCCTACATTGTGCTTCAGAACAACGACACGGAGGTCTATGAAGGATGGCTGGAAAGAATGATTGAAGTAGCAGAAAGCGATCCTCACATTGGCATCGTCGGTCCTATTACCTCGCCCTGTAAAAGCTGGCAGTCAATTATTAACTTACAGATAAAAGTCCCGACTTTTTCAAATCTTCCTGAATATAATAATAATTCTGAAGAATATGCTAAGAAAATAGAGAGGTTGTATCAGAAAGAGGAAATGGAGGTAAAACACATGGTAGCATTTTTTTGTACCTTGATAAAAAGTGAATTAGTAAGACAAGTGGGACTGCTTTCTGAAGAATATGGAACGGGATTTGCTGATGATGACGATTATTGTTATAGAGCACGGCAATCCAATTGGAAAATAATGCTGGCTATGGACGTTTTTGTTTTTCATAACCATAGAACCACCTTTAAATCAAGGTTTAACGAAGAAGAAATTAAAGAAATGATAATGAAAAATGTCACTCTCTTCAGAAGTAAATGTAACAACGAAGAAGACCGTTCTGGTAAAGTGTTTAAATTTTGGAAAGTGATCAATAGATATAATAAGTTAAAATGTTTTGATCGACATTATTTTTTTAGTTTATTTCGCAAAGCGTATTGGGTGCTTCATCAACAGGGACTGAAAACCTTTCTTCGCTATACTTGGAAATACCTTATTTATGGAAGAAAGTATTTTAGGTAATGTTCTGTTATTGACTGATTTGTAAGTCATCAAGTTTAGCGGTTTATTGCAACAAAAAACACCCGGGAGGGTGTTTTTTATGTTTCAGAAGATTTCTTTTTACTCCGTTTCTAATTAGTTTTTATTTGAGTCCTCGTCTAAAATTTCTTCGGTAATTCTGTTTTTACAGGTTTCTTTAACTGTGGCATTTTTGATTGTAGAGCAATAGCTGCTGGAAAAATTCATAAGTTTTTGCATAAGATAAAAAGCCGCTTTATTCATTAATCATAAAATCGAGATTCGACCTCGATTACTTGCCTTTTTAACGCCACTTTTTAATATCCGCTACCATCAAGCCCCCGATTTGAGGACCGTCCTCGAATTCGAAGTCCTCGAATTCGAATTATCCGAATTGACTCAGATTCGAGGACCGTCAGATTCGAGGACCGTCCTCGACTGGAAATCAGGTTAATGGTATTATAGAAACATGCAAAGAAGAGAACCTCTTGTTTTGGATGAGTATTACCATATTTATAATCGAGGCGTTGAAAAGAGACAAATTTTTTCCAGTGCGAGGGACTACTCCAGATTTTTAGATTCGCTGGTCAATTTCAACACCAATCTTCCCAGCTGGAAAGTAGGAGGACCCGCCCCGAAAATCGAGGACGGTCCTCGAATTATCAAGCCGGAGGAAAAACTGGTTGATATTGTTTCATATTGTCTAAATCCGAATCACTTTCATTTAATTTTGAAGCAAAGAAAAGATCAGGGAATTACCACGTTTATAAAAAAAGTTTGTACCGGCTACGCAATGTATTTCAATAAAAAATATGATCGCTCCGGTGTTTTGTTTCAAGGAAGGTTTAAATCTGTTTTGATAACTTCCAATGAACAATTGCTCTATGTGTCCGCTTACGTAAATTGTAACAGCGAGATTCATGAGCTTTCCCAAGCAGAAAATTACCCTTGGAGCAGCTTCAGGGTTTATCTTGGAGAAAAGGACAGGATAGGATTAGAAAAAGAAATCGTTCTGGGTCAGTTTAGTGATCCTGCTGAATACAAAAAGTACGCAGTCGAACAGATTAAAATAATAAAAGAAAATAAAAAAGACCGCGAGGCGGATGTGGAACTTGAGTGATTACACTCGAGGACCGTCCTCGAATATATCTTCCGTCACGCGGTTTTCGCAGGTGTTTTTTATGTTTCAGAAGATTTCTTTTTACTCCGTTTCTAATTCGTTTTTGTTTGAGTCCTCGTCTAAAATTTCTTCAGTAATTCTGTTTTTGCAAGTTTCTTTAACTGTGGCATTTTTGATTTCATCGCAAATCTTAAAATCCATTTTGGTGACAGCCATATCTTTCAGGCAATAGTCCTTTTCCAATCCATTCGTATTTTGGCAGTCATCGGTTATTTTTTTAATTTCCGTAAATCCGCAAACTTGCCGGCAGTAGTCCAGATTTTTCCCTTCAAAGCCGGCGCACTCATTATCGCAATCTTCCGAGTCAATTTGAGGCAGAGCTTCTCCGTTTTCGGAAGAAGCTTTTTCCTTCTCCATTGAAGGCGATTCGGTTGTTCCATCCGGACTTGTTTTTTCTCCCTCTGTGTTTTTTTGCACTTCCGCTTGAGGAATGGCGGATTTTTCCTCAACAACAGTTGGGGAAGGGAAATAGCGAACCCTCACGACTTTATAAGCCCAGTAGGAAACAGCAAGAAATAAAATAATAAAAAATCCTAAAATTATTTTAGAGCGTCTACGCAAAGTGTTTGTTTCCGATTAATTTATTAACCCGCTAAACCCATTAACTGCTTAATAAATCTTCGCGATATTTACTCCCGTGAGATAGTATTTGATAATCCTGTCCCATCCCCAGTCATGCTCGCCGGCGACATGCAGCGCTCCATGGGCGCTGATGCCGACCATATGATTGCCAGCCGCCACCAATTGAGATGTAGTCATGGTAGGATGCTTGCCATAAGGATCTTTGACTGACTGGCACCAGGGGTAGTCATCGGAGCCCCAGCGTTCCTCAAAGCTTCTGGTTCTGCCATCAGTCCAAGAGCTGTAGGGCGACAGGGCGATTTCGTCTTTGTATTTACTGATCTTGCCTTTGGTTTCCTGGACCGCCTGCTTTATTTTCGGATGATCCTCCTCCCATTCGTAGCCGGAGTAAATCTGGCTGGAAGAAGTGGAAGTGACTTTAAATCCCTCGGTGGCGTATTTGGTGCTGTATTTGATTTTCCAGTAGCCGTAGGTGCGGTAAACCGTTGCCATAGCGCGGTTGTAATCCGCGTCTCCCGTGCCGGTAATTTCTCCATTGCCCCAGGCATATTGCTCAAGCGGCAAATTATTTATTATCCAAATTTTCTTGGTTGTGCTGCTGTAGCGAACTTTTATTTTTCCCCGGTATTTGTCAAAAGACGAGGAAGGACGGTGGGCGTCGAAAATCATGGAAGAATTGTTACCGTCTACCGCGTCAAAGCGAATCTCTTTATCCACGATGGTAGATGAGATTGAATTATAAATTTTCAGTTTTCCGTCGCCATTATATTTGACTCTGGTTTCCGCACCAGCTGAAACCTTGGCGATTATTTTTCCATCTTTGTTTTTAATGTTGTAGTTTTTATTAGCGTGGATCCTAAAGGCCTCGTCCTCAAGTTCGCTCCTTGAATGACTCCAGAGCCCCACGCTTATTTCGGGGCCGTAAGTTACGCCACAAGAAGTTTCGTCGGCGGACAAGTCGGCGCCTTCTTCCGGCACCCACCAGGCGGTGCCCTCGTCTTTCCATTGTCCGCTAAAATTATTAAGAAGGCAGTTTCTCTCGCCGGGGCTGGTGGTGAAAAAGTGTTTGTGGTATTTGGAATCGTAGAGACGGTAAACGGCGGTTAAACTGTCGCTCTTTTCGGTGTAAGCGTAAAAAGCGATTCCCTCGTATTTCCATTCATAATCGGAGTAGTTTGAAATCAATTTGTCTTTCTCCGTTTGAGAAATTGTGTAGAAATGAGATCGATTTTTGCTGCTCCAAAAACGGTAAACGGGCTTAAGATCGCCCTCCTGATTTTTGTAGGCATAAAATTTAATTCCTTCATACTTCCATTCGTTGTCTGAATAATTAGCGATTACTTTATCTTTCTCGGTTTGCGAAATGGTGTAAAAATACGCCTTATTATTTGAGCTGTAAAAACGGTAAACAGGGGATGATTCAGCGGCTTGAACGTTTTTTAAAGGCAAAGAAAGACCCAAAAAACAAAACAGTGACAAAAAAACCGGCAAGAAAAGCATAATCTGGACTCTCTTGCCAGCTGTTATTAGTGAAAATAAGTTGTTTTTTTGTTTTAATTCCATTTTCCCCATTATAGCACTTTTTGGCATTTTTTGCAAAAGGCCTGTTATCGCCGAACCATTGATTATTCTTAATTTTTCTGATATTATACTATTATTGGTTAAATTTTTCAAGGCCGATGATGGGAAATAAAAAGAAATTAGCGCTGATGGTTTTTGCGGCTCTTTTGATCCTGGGAAGCGGCCTTTTTGTTTTTTTGCAAAGGCAGGGATATTTCAGCAAAGAGCGGCTTATTGTCGGATCGCTGTCCGCCTTTGAAAAAATGGCGAAGCTTTTGCCTATCGGGAATGACACGAAAAAAGAAATAGAAACCGTAAATAATCTGGTTCAGGAAGTCACAAAAAAGGACAATGTCAAGAGAAGATATCTTCTCCTGCTTCAGAATAACATGGAATTGCGCCCTGGGGGAGGATTTTTAGGCCAGTACGCCGTTATCACGGTGGAAAATGGGGTGGCGTCTTCGCATTTCGTGGAGGATGCCAATCTGCTTGACCAGAGAATAAGCGCCAAAATAACGCCTCCTTATCCGTTCCAAAGAATGATGGGTCTAAAAAAATGGAAATTCAGGGACTCCAATTTTTCCCCGGATTTTCCGACTAATGTTGAAAAGGCCAAATATTTCTTCCGCCTGGCAGGAGGAAACAGCAATTTTGACGGGGTTATCGCGGTGAACGCGACGGTGCTCAATGATATTTTGGCTATCACCGGACCGATAACCGTCGGAGGAATTGAATATAACAGCCAGAACGGATTTTTGAAGCTGGAGGAGCAGGTTGAAAAAGTGTACATCTATAATACGGATTTAGACACCCAAAACAGAAAATGGGTAATGAAGAAGCTCGCCGACGCTGTTATGGCGAAGCTTATGAAGCTCAATAATATTCCCAAAATCGCCGATTTAGTGCTGGAAGAACTGCGCAACAAGGACATAATGATTAATTTTACGGATTCGGATTTGCAGAAATCAGTGGAACAGGTTCATTGGGACGGAAGGGTCTCCCAGGACTGGGGAGGCGATTATCTTATGGTTGTTGATGCCAATATGGGAGCTTTGAAATCGGATTATTACATCAAAAGGGAAATTTTTTACGAAGTTGACCTGACGGGGGAAAAGCCGACGGCCTATCTTAAAATAAATTACACCCATACCGCGACGCACGGCGACTGGAGGACCAGTGATTATCATTCATATCTTCGGGTTTACGCTCCCAAGGGCGCGAATCTTTTGGAAAACAAAATGGTAAGCTATCCGATCGTTAAAGATGAACTGGAAAAGACCTCCCTCGGCTTTATCTGTCACGTACTTATTGCCCGTGGAACTCCCGCTGAAATCAGATATGAGCTTCCGGAAAGCGTGAGGGAAAATTACAAGCTTCTTGTCCAGAAACAGTCCGGTGTCGGAGATGTTCCCATCCACATAAAAGTGAAGACCAGAGACGGGGAGGTTGCGCACGACGGAATCCTTAAAAAAGACCTAAAATTGGAGTTTAACTAGGATTTCCAGCAGCGCCTTGTAAAAAAGGGAAATATCTAATAAAATTAAATTACTATTCAATTTTTTACTGATAAATATGCCGGAAAATCCTTATTTATCAATAATAGTTCCTCTTTACAATGAGGAGGAAAACGTCAAAGAGCTCCATCGCCGGATCGTGGCGGCTTGCCGGAAAATTGGTGGGGATTTTGAAATTGTGTTCGTGGATGATGGTTCGACCGACAATACCACTGGCGAGTGCCGGGATCTTTCTCCCCTCAAGTTTATTCAGTTCCGCAAGAATTTCGGACAGACCGCCGCTTTTGACGCTGGAATAAAAAACAGCCGGGGAGAAATCATCGTGACTATGGACGGCGATCTGCAAAACGATCCGGAAGATATCAGGTTGCTGCTGGAAGAGCTGGGAAAGGGCTACGACGTTGTTTCCGGCTGGCGCTGGCGCAGACATGACCCGCTGGCGAAAAAGATATTTTCCCGGGGAGCCAATTTACTTCGCAAAATTTTTGTCAAAGACAAAATCCACGACTCGGGCTGCTCTCTCAAGGCCTATCGGAAGGAGTGTTTTGAAAATGTGGATCTTTTCGGAGAAATGCACCGTTTTATTCCGGCGATTTTAGAACTGCAGGGATTTAAGATAGGAGAAGCGAAGGTCTCTCACCATCCCCGCCTTCACGGAAAAACCAAATACAACTGGAAACGGGCCATCAAAGGGCTGGTAGATATGATTTCCATCTGGTTTTGGAGAAAATATTCCACAAGACCCCTGCATCTTTTCGGGGGAGGAGGAATTATTTTTTCTTTTGCGGGAACGGCAATTCTTATCTGGATGGCGATTGAAAAGATATTTTTCGGGGCATCGCTTTCAGAAAAGATCTGGCCCCTCATCGGCATCTTTCTGATTTTGGTTGGCATCCAGCTTTTTGCTTCCGGACTTCTGGCTGACATTTTGATCAAAAATTATTACAAAAACAGAAATCAGATGAATTATTCGATAAAAGCAATCATTGAGTCATGAAACATATAACATGAAACATGAAACAAAATAAAGCAAATTTTCACAAAATACTAAAAAATAAATTAGACGAATTTGCCTATCTGATATATAAAACTACAAAAGAATTCCCAAGGGAAGAAATATACGGAATTATTTCACAATTGCGTCGAGCGGCACTTTCAATAGTCCTTAACTATATAGAAGGATATGCAAGGATTGGAGACAGGCAGTTGAAAAATTTCTTACAGATGTCTTACGGTTCTCTAAAAGAAACAAAATACTTGTTGTATTTTTCAGAAAGAGAAGGATATATTAAAGATGAAGATTATAAAAAATTAATTAATTTGTCTGAAGAAATAGGAGCGATGTTGTGGACAACGATTAAGGGCATAAAGAATAAATGCGAATAGTTGTTGTTACATGTTAAATGCTTCATGTTTCATGAACTAACATGAAAATTGGAATTATTGGCACTGGTTACGTCGGCCTTGTTAGCGGAACTTGTTTCGCCCAGTTTGGCAACGAGGTTGTTTGCGTTGATAAGGATAAGGATAAAATAGAAGCGCTGAAAAAAGGAAAGATTCCCATTTACGAGCCGGGTCTTGAAGAAATGGTGAAAGAAAATGTTTCGGAAGGGCGGTTGTCTTTCACGACTGATTTAGCGGAGGCGGTGCCGGAAGCCCAAGCCGTTTTTATCGCCGTTGGGACTCCAACTTCCCGAAGAGGAGATGGCTATGCCGACCTCTCTTATGTTTACGCCGCCGCCAAGGAAATAGCGCCGCATATCAAAAATTACATGGTGATAGTCGACAAGAGCACCGTGCCGGTGGGAACTGCCAGGCAGGTGAAAAGAATAGTGAAAGAAGAAAATCCCAAAGCGGATTTTGATGTGGCATCAAACCCCGAATTTTTGCGAGAAGGCGCCGCCATTGATGATTTTATGCATCCTGACAGAGTGGTAATCGGGGTGGAAAACGATCGAGCGGCTGAAATACTTCGCGAACTTTACAAGCCGCTGTATCTGATTGAGACGCCGATGGTGATAACGAATCTGGAAACAGCCGAACTCATAAAATACGCCTCCAATGCTTTTCTGGCGACCAAAATCAGCTTTATAAATGAAATAGCCAATCTATGTGAGAATGTCGGAGCGGACGTGATTGCTTTAGCCAAGGGAATGGGTCTGGATAAGCGAATTGGATCGAAATTTCTTCACCCGGGACCGGGCTATGGCGGTTCCTGCTTTCCCAAAGACACGCTGGCGTTGATGAGAATTGCTCAGGAGCACGGCTCACCAACCAGAATCGTGGAAACCGTAGTGGAGGTTAATTCCGCTCAAAAGGCGAGAATGGTAAGGAAAATCAGGAAAGTCCTGGGCGGCGACGAGTCCGGAAAAACCATTGCTGTTCTTGGCCTTACCTTTAAGCCCGAAACCGATGATATGCGTGAAGCCCCGGCTATTACGATTCTTCCGGCCCTCCTTGAAAAAGGAGCGAAGATCAAAGCTCATGATCCGCACGGGATGGAAGCGGCTAAAGGGCTTATGCCGGATGTAGAATACGTGAGCGATCCTTATGAGGCGACTAGAGATGCTGACTGCGTAGTGCTCCTGACTGAATGGAACGAATACCGGGCTCTCGATCTGGACAAATTGAAAAAATTAATGAAGAGCCCTCTTTTTATTGACCTTCGCAATGTCTATGAGCCCGAGGCGCTTAAAGAAAAAGGATTTGAATATTTTGGGGTGGGAAGAAATTAATAACTGAAAAGTTTTTTTAAAGATGGTTAGTTATCACAAGCGTTTGGCGAAACAATTTAGAGTGATGATGACAGCCGTTTTTTTTCTGGTTGCTGTTTTTTTGTTGGCCGGCTGCCAGCCAAACGATAGCCAGATAGGAAGTTACACGCCGTCTCTATCAATGAAGGACTTAAAATCGTTCGGCGAGAAATTTTATCAGTCAATTTCTTTCGGGAAAAAAGAGATAAAAAACGAAGAGCCGGCTATTAAAGTAACACCTATTGAAGCGAAAACAGAGAAAGCTCCAGTCGATGAAAGCGTCGATAATAGCGCTAGCGGAGAAAACAATGACGCGACAGGAGAAACAGCCCAAAGCCAGGCCGGCCAAGAGAATCAAAATAAGCAAGATGAGCAGTCAACTCCTTCCGAAAATCCATCCAGAACTGCTGACCTGATAATCGGCATTATGGCCGACGCCCATAGCAGCCCGGAAAAAGGATTTGGGAGCATCTTCACGTTTGGGCAAAGAATGAAAGCCACTAAACCCGATTTCGTGGTGCAACTGGGCGATTTTATTGAAAGCCGAATTGGCTACGCGCCTAAAAAAAGAGAGCCGGCATTAGCCGACTTTAGGAAGGCAAATGCTAATTTGGAATACACGCCCAAATATCATGTCATTGGCAACCACGAGATGCTAAGTTTCAACAAGAAGGATTTTGAGAATTTAACCGGGCGCAATAACTACAACTCATCAGTGGTGAATGGATATCAGATTATAATTCTGGACTCAATGTATGAGTGTGACGGCGGAAAAATAGAATCGGACGACGACAAACCGGGGGCTTACATGGGTTGTCTTCCGGAGGTAGAACTTGACTGGCTGGCCAAGAAAATAAAAAGCAGTGATCGCAATATTATTTTTGTTCATCACCCTCTTTATAGTATTCGCGGAAAGGAAGGAGTATTGGAAATTCTGGAAAAATACAAAGACAAGATATTGCTTATTGTCAGCGGCCATAAGCATCGAGCCCGCAAGTCGAAACTCGAAGGAATAACTTACATTGACACTCCCTCTCTGAATTTTCAGCGGCAATACGTGATAGTGGAAATTAACGGCGAGAAACCATCCGTTTCTTTCAGAAATCTTTACTAAAAAGAGGTTAAAAAGGAGGTTGAACCTCCAATTGGAGGTTCAACCTCCAAGTAAGAACCTCCAAGTAAATTCAAATGGTCAGAATTTTATTTTTGAATTATGAGTATCCACCGCTCGGCGGCGGAGCGGGAAACGCCACCTATTATATTCTCAAGGAATTAGCCAAAAATCCAGATCTTCAAATTGACCTGGTAACTTCTTCGGTTGGAAAATATAAGACTGAAAAAATCAGCCCAAATGTGGCCGTCCATTACCTTGATATCGGAAAAACCGGAGATCCGCATTATCAAAAAATAAAAGATCTTATTTATTATTCGATCAGATCATATTTTTATGCGAAAGATCTAATTAGAAAAAATAAATACGACCTTATCCATGCCTTTTTTGGCATTCCTTGCGGATTTATCGCCATGCTTCTCGGACTTCCGTATATTGTGAGCTTGCGGGGAAGCGACGTGCCCGGCTACAATGAAAGATTTCGTTTGTTTGACAGGATATTTTTAAAAACAATCAGCCGGCGGGTCTGGAAAAAAGCTCAAATAGTAACGGCTTTGAGCCAGGATCTGTTGAATTTAGCGAGATTCACTGATAAAGATAAAAAAATAGAAGTTATTTATAACGGGATTAACACCGATGAATTTTATCCCGATGAAATCGCCCTTAATAAAGAAAAAAATTTTAATATCCTTTTTGTCGGGAGGTTGATTAAGAGAAAAGGATTGATTTATCTTCTCGATGCTTTTATAAATCTGCAGAAAGTTCATCCTCATATAAGGTTGATTGTGGCGGGAAGCGGACCGCTTATGGATTGTTTTAAAAATTATTGCATTAAAAATAATATTTCAGAAAAGGTGAATTTTTTAGGAGTGCTGGGGCATAAAGAATTGAATAAGGTTTACCAAAAATCGCATGTTTTCGTCATATCCTCGCTCAATGAAGCGCTGGGAAATGTGACGCTTGAAGCTCTCGCGGTTGGTCTTCCGGTTATAACCACCAAAACCGGCGCAGCCGAATTGATTTCAGATAACGGAATTATTGTCGAAAAAGGATCATCCGCCCAGATAGCGCAAGCTTTGGAAAAATTAATAAACGATGAAAGTTTAAGAAAAAATATGGGTGCCAAAAGCCGGAGAATCGCTCTTGGCATGGGGTGGCATAATGTTGCTTCGAAGTATTTGAAAATATATGAGACAATTGCTAGGAAAAATGAAAATAAATAAAACGGCAAAAATAATTTTGAAAAGCTGATTGTGAACGCGGAGTTACACCAAAAAATGACGCAAAATAGCCGAAAAAAGGCAAAGTCAATAAGCTGGAAAAAAATTTCACAAGAATATGCGGAGTTGTACGAAAAGATAAAGCGTGAGCGTCAAGACCACCATGATAAATAAAATTTATAATTCATTTCGCCCTGAATCGGCAAAATCTTCTTTGGTCTCCAAAAAGAAAAGGGTTTTTAAATTTTTTCTGAAACTGGCGGTCAGCGCGGGCCTGGTTGTGTGGATTATCTTTAAAGTTAATTGGAGCGAGGTCTTGATTTATGTAAAAGAATTGATGGTTTGGCAGATCCTGCTTTACGCGAGTATATTCATAATCGGAGTCGTTATCTCCAGCTATAAATGGAAACTGCTGGCGGAGACCAAGGATATTCGTCTTCCTCTTTGGAGTTATTTCAAATTTTATCTCACTGGCGCTTTCATTAACAATTTTATGCCATCTTTCATTGGGGGAGATACCTACCGGTCCTACCAGACAGGGAAGGCCTCCAATGATCGTTACATCGAAGCGGCTTCAACCGTACTAGCGGACCGGATCACCGGGTTCATCGGAGCGGTAATTTTGGCAGTAGGATTCAGTATCATTAATGCCAAGACGGTCTTAAACAATCCGCTGCTGATTATTATAAATGTCCTGCTGGTGGCTTCGTTTGCTACTGATATTATCATTCTCGGAATCAGAAAGTTGCCTGTCTGGCCGACGATAAAGAAATATATTCCCGGAATTATTTTGCGGGTGGCCAGAGAAATCAAAAGCTTTGATCGACATTCCAGTGTCTTAAAAAAGGCAATTTTTTGGGGAGTTATTTTCAACGTTGTCGGCGTGGGGATAGAAAACTACATTCTTTTTTACGCCTTGGGAATTAAAATCGGCCTGATTAATTACTGCACGGTGATATTTCTCATTAGTATTGTTTCCGCTCTTCCCATCAGCATCAACAACATTGGGATCAAAGAATGGGCTTACATTACTTTTTTTGGCATTTTCGGAATCGGGGCTTCGGCGGTAGTAACAGTGGCCATTATCAGCCGCTTTCTTCAGATGATCATAACTTTTGCGGCTTTACCTATTTACCTAAGAAATAAATAAGATGATGATTAATAGTTTCAAACAATTTATTAAAACAAACAAGCGAAAGTTCCAGTTCATCGCTGTTTTATCCGTTACCATCATTTTGGTGCTGCTTATTATCCTCAAAGTTGATTGGGGAGAAGTTAAACTTAATATTATAAAGATAACCTGGTGGCAAGTGGCGCTCTATTTCATTGTTTCTATTTTTTCAATTGCTATTGCGGCCTACAAGTGGCGATTTTTGGCAAAGTACAAAAGCATAGACCTGCCCTACAAGGACTTTTTTAAATATTATCTTACCGGTTCTTTTATTAACAATGTCACGCCGTCCATAATCGGCAGTGATACTTACCGGGTATATGCCATGGGAAAAAAAGAGAAAAAGTACATTGAGTCGGTCTCGGTGGTTCTTATGGACAGAATAACCGGATTAGCCGCCCTGATGATTTGGGCAGTTTTTTTCAGCGTTTTAAATTACAAGGAAGTTGCGGACAGGCCAGTTTTATTGATGGTTAACGCATCACTGATATTATTATTTTTCGTATTCTTTGCGGTTTTAAAATCGCAAAAATTCATTTTTTGGCAAAAATTAAAAAAATATCTTCCCAATATAGTAATGAAGATTTTAAGAGAAATAAAACACTTTCGCAGTGGTGGCGGGGTATTGCCCAAATCAATTTTTTTGGGAATGGCTTTTAACTTGGTCTGGGTTGGCTTGGCCAATTACGTAATTGTCAGGGCGCTGGGAATTAATTTGGGACTTCTTAATTATTGCTCGGTAATTTTTTTGATTAATATCTTGTCTTTGGTGCCGATCAGTATTAACAATATTGGAGTCAAAGAATGGGCATATATCGCCCTTTTTGGCTGTTTTGGCGTGCCGGTAACAACCGCCGTGACAGTGGCTATCATTTCCCGGTTTCTAATGATGCTGGTAAGTTTTTTGGCGCTGCCGGTGTATTTTAGAGAAAAGGGAAGCTGGGCTGCTTCGCCGGTTGAAAAAAATGAAGCTCCTCGCAGTTAGCTGCGAGGTATCTAGCGAAATTCGCCGAAGCCCTTTTATTATCACTGGAACTTTCTTAATATATTTTGCTTTCATCTCCGCGACAAGCTGCTGAGTATTTAAGCGGAGGAGAATGAGATCGGGTAATTGACAAATGAAGTTTAATTCTCTGCTTTGAATATTTTGATATAATTTCCCGGACGGCCGTCAATGTCAAGTTCCCAGACGGGATTGGACTTTTCGTAATACTGGCCAGCCGGGACATAGCGTTTTTCACAAATTCTTTTACGGCGGTTGCACCAATAATCGTATTTTATTTTTCCCTGTTTAGTAAGAATAAAATAGTCAATACGATTGGCTCCCTGCGCTAGCGCGTAATTATCATAAGTTGTTCCCTTGAAAAAGTTGCTGAAGCCGTAGTAATCAGTCCAAGCGGTAAGATTTTCAGCGTTGGGGAGAGAATTAAGGAACTGGGCGGCTTCATAGCCGCCATACCCCCAAGCGCCGGTTACAGCGTATTTTTTGGGTAACAAATCACTTGTGTAATTGAGATAAAACGGTCTGATTTGCCACAGACCTATGAAGCTCGCTCCCAGAAGAACCAAAGAAATCCATATTTTTTTGACTCTTTCCAATTTTTTAAGAGAAAAAAATTCATAAATTCCAATAGCAGCAAGAATTGAAGCCGCTGGATAAAGCGCAATGCTATAGCGAATAGTCGCGGGAAGACCTTTAGCGACCAAAGCCAAAAAGTAGACGACGATAAAAAGCGACAAGATTATTATCAGAAAAAAATTATTTGTCTTTTTAAAAACACATTTAATCCAGAGAAAAATAATTGAAATCAGCACCAATGGGGTTAGGGAAAAAACAAAAGGATAAAACTGATAAAATAACCTTTCGTAAATCCGGGAACTTTCAAAAAATTGCTGTTCATAGGCCGCGTAATCTATTATTTTGTCCGGGTTAAGGATAAACTGATTCGCATTCCAGTTGACTATTACTATCGCAAAAATGACAACTAAAAAAATAGGAACAATTTTAAACACTTTTTCTGAATAACTGGAAACGCCGGCTAAAATTTTTCTCAATATCCGGCTTTTAAATATTAGTGCGTCTCCGGCAAGCATCAATAGAGCCGCGAGAATCGTCAATATTATTTTTTTCATACCGGGATATCCAATGGTGTAATCCAAAAAGACCTGGCGGTCGGCAAAAACCGCCGGCATAAAAACGGAAAAGACAAGAAGCGATCCGACAAGCGTCACCAGGTAAAAAAAAGATATTTTTAATATTTTTTTGTGGATTTCAATTTTCTCTTTCTCCCAGCGGGGAAAGTTAAACAAAAAAAAGATAAAAATGGAAAGAAACAGAAAAGGGAAAAATACAACACTTACGAATTTAGTAAGAAGCGAAAGTCCGAGAAAGAAAGGGGAAAAAATAATAAATTTTTTTTCCTCTGTTTTTAAGTAAGCCAAAAAAGAAAGCAGTGCCGCTGTTGAGAAAAGCCAAAAGAGGGCGTCAGCATTGACGATCTGGGATATTCCAACAAGGATGGGGGAGAGAAGCATTAGTGAAAATGACCAAAAAGAAATCCAAAAATTGCCGGTAAGTTTTCTGATAATCCAGAAAAGGTAAAGTGAAAAAATACCGGCAAATATTAGGATAGGCAGGCGAAAAGCAGTAAATATTGATTTGATTTGGTCCGGACCGCTTCCCGCCATATCTTTTTTGGCGGAAAGAATATGCTTGAAAGGATTGTTTTCCTTAAAAAGCGCAACGCCGGAAATTAAAGCCACCGTAACGCCGGGCTTGTTGCTAAGTATCGTATTTTTCCATTCATGGGGAGAAAGGCTGTGCCAGTATTGGTAGACCCGATAGTAAACCCAAAAATGCTCATCAGCCGTGACGAATTCTGACAGATGATAAAATCCGAAAGAAAAGTAGATGACGTAAACGGCAAAAATCAAAAATAAAAAAGCAGCTTTAGCGCGGAAGCCGGATTGCCCGGACTTATTTTTTGTTAAGTTGATGATATTTTTGTTGTGGTTTATAATTAATTTATCCCAAAAATCCTCCATATTCTCTTAGTCCTAATTTTATAATATCCGATTGTTATCGTAAAGCGTCGCCTTTTAGTATGAAAAAAACAAGAATTTTTGCCATATTGATTTTGATAATCCTAATCGGAGGCGCACTCCGATTTTACAAGATTGGCGCCAATTCTTTTTATAAAGATGAGTTTTTTGAACTTAATGCTTCATATGGCTATTTCAAGGCAGGTAAATGGCTGGCCTGGGATTTTAACAATAACCAGCCGCTGGGTAATGAGTTTCAAGAAGGTAAGGAGTGGAGCAATCAACGCGCCCAATCCTACCGAATACAACTAGCCACCCTTTATCGCTTTGCCGAACCCACAGAGGCCAATACCAGAGCGATAAGCGCCATCTGGGGGGTCTTGAGCATTATCATTGTCTATTTCATAACCCTTTCGTTCACTGGCAACGTTTATGTCGCACTTCTGGCGGCGTTTTTGACAGCCGTGGGAGAATCAGAAATACTGTTTACCCGTCGGCTGCGGATGTATGCCATGCTTTTTCCCATTTATCTCATTTTTTCGTGGACGGTGTATAAACTATACGAGTCACACTATCGGGGAAAATTTTCTTTTTTCCGGAAAATTTACCAGAAATTGGAAATCAATCCGGCCTATCTTCTGCCAGCGGCGGTTGCCGGACTGGTGTCTTATGAGATCCACGAACTTGCAACGAGTATTATTGTGGCTCTCACTGCTTATTGCGCCATTTTCGCGGTAAAATCATTATTTAAGGGAAAAATAATAAACAAATACTCACTTACTCTGCTGGCTGCCTTCATTGCCTATCTTATCGCCAATGTTTTTTTCAATGACGCCATTAGGTTGCTCAAAGAATCGGTGAGTTTTCTCAATCGAAGGGATTATGATTACGTCAAATTTTATTTTACTGATTTCAGGTATTTGCCTGCCGGCGCGGCTTTGATGGTTTTGGGTTTCTGGTTCCTGGCCAGAAAATTGGGAAAAGCTAGAGAAGCGATTTTTATCGCGGCCTCCGCCTTTGCCCCGCTGGCCTTTGCCGTTTCATCCTGGACTAGGGAACCGGCGCATCGCTATGTCTATTTTATCCAGTCGTTCGGGATAATTTTGGCGGCCGCCGGAGTTTTCTCGCTGATCAGTTTTTTTTCCAATAAATTTCCGAAATACAAAAAAGCGCTGGCAGTGGTTATAATAATTTTATTCTTGGCGGCACTGGACTTTTCCTATATTTATGGAAAAGAAAATTTTTATAAAAAGATGGAAAACGCGACACATGTCGATTTCAGGCAACTGTTTTCCTACGTAAAAGAAAATCGCCAGCCCCAAGACGTTATGATTACCCGGGCCTATCGCAGCTACTATTTCCCGGGAGAAAAAATACCGGTCTATGATATCAAAGGAATGGATTTTGAAAAAGGAAACTGCCGGCAATTATTCCAGAAAATAATCAGTGAAAATAAAAGCGGCTGGATAATCCTGCCGGAAATCGACAATCTCTCGGTTTGCAAAGACGGGAAGCAGTATTTATACAATGAGTTAAAAGGTCTGAAATCAAAAGAAATTCCCGATCGAGTGTTTGTTTACCGGTGGGGAAATTAAAAAACCGAATGTCATTCCGGACTTCCTGCCCGTCCAGCAGGCGGGGATCCGGAATCCAGAATAAAAATAAGGATTATTTGCTGGATTCCCGCTTCCGCGGGAATGACATAAAAAGCTAGTATTTTATCGGAATGTGTAAGTCCTAATAACATTATGAAAAAATTTTTTTTAATTACACTTTTTATCATCATCCTTCTTGGCGCCGGATTGAGATTTTATAAGCTGGGCGCAAGATCATTTGACCGGGACGAATTTTTTGAACTCAACACCTCTTATGGATATTTCAAGACGGGAAAATTTCTGGCCTGGGACTTTAATAATGAAAAGCCGTTTGAAGGGAACTTACAGGACGATACCAGCACCGAGCGGGCCGAGATATTCCGCTGGCAGTTGGCTCAATCATATAGATTTTTCGAACCTTCAGAGACAAATACAAGAGCGGTAAGCGCCGTCTGGGGCATTATCAGCATAATTCTCGTCTACTTTATCACTCTTTCTTTTACTGGAAATAAATATATAGCGCTTATTGCTGCTTTTCTTGTCGCGGTTGGGGAGTCGGAGATAATTTACAGCCGGCGGCTGCGAATGTATTCAATGTTTTTCCCAGTTTATCTCTTTTTTTCCTGGCTGGTTTTTAAATTTTACGAAGCAAAATACGGGGGAAAAATAAAATTGTTCCGGATGATTTCAGAAAAAATAGGCTTTAATCCGGTTTATTTCCTCCCGGTTCTTGCAGTCGGTATTGCAAGCTACAATACCCAGGTTCTTACCGCCAGCATTGTCGGCACTATTTTCGTTTATTCCTTGGTCAATCTCACTGCCTCCATAAGAAAAAAGTCCTATTTCAATAATTATTCTATCACCCTTATCGCTATTTCAGGCGCTTATTTAGCAGCGAGCCGCCTTCCTGCTCTCCATAAGTTTTACAAATTAGCCAAGAAAAATCTGAAGCTTTTCGTGGAAAATTATAGTTACTTCAGTGGTTATTTTACGGATATGGTCTTTCCAGCCGTTGGTTTTATTTTGCTGCTCATTGGCGTCTGGTTTTTGGCAAAGAAACTGGATAGAAAAAAAGAAGCGGTTTTTCTTTTTTTGTCAGCCGCTGTTCCGCTGGCGGCGGCGGTATTCACCTGGTCGCGGGATCCGGCTCACCGCTATATCTATTTTCTTCAATCATTCGGAATAATCCTGATCGCCGTCGGCATTTTTGCGGCAATTTATTTCATTTCCGGTAAATTTTCAAAATATCGGAAACCGGTAATTGTGATTACGCTAATTGTTTTTACGGCTTTGATTAGTTTTAAGTATTTGGCAAAAAACAGCGAGGTTTACGGTCATACCAAAAATTCTTATTATCCTGATTTTACCAAAATATTTTCCTATATTTTGGCAAACAAAAAACCGGAGGATGTTTTTGTCACCCGGGCTTACCGCAGCTACTACTTCCGGAGCCAGAAAATCCCGGTTTATGACACTCAGGTACTTCCTCTTGAAAAAAGCGACTGCCGGGAGGTCCTTGAAGATATAATCAGTGAAAACAAAAGCGGCTGGGTGATTATTCCCAAAGTGGACTATGTCTCGTTGTGCAAGGACGGCCGGCAATACTTGAGTGAAAATCTTTCTCGGGTGAGGGCTGACGCGATACCGACTTCAGCGCCCGTTTACCGGTGGGGAGAATGATCGCATTTAAAAAATAATAGTATATACGTAGTATATACTATGATATATACGACACATATACTTCATTTCAGGGTCTAAAACACGTTGACATTTTATGTCTAATAAAAAAATTTTTATTATTCTGCTGGCAATCCTTATTCTTGGAGGATTTCTTCGCTTTTACAAACTCGGCGAACAGCCGTTTGTCACTGACGAGTTTCTGGACATTAATGCCGCCTATGGCTACTACCAGACAGGAAAATGGCAGGCCTGGGATTTTAATCTCGGCCAGGTAAGTCAGGACCTTTATGGCCTGCGCGATGAAAGGACTTGGCTTTATCGCTGGCAGGTGGCGCAACTTTTCCACTGGTTTTCGCCCACGGAGGTGGCGGCTCGTTCGGTAAGTGCTGTTTGGGGGCTAATTAGCATCGTTGTCTTATATTTTGCCGCCACTTATTTTACCAAAAGCAGGACTGTTGGACTGATATCCGCTTTTTTGTTTTCTGTCAGTATTTCGGGAATTGTTTTTGACCGTATGCTTCGGATGTACTCTATGTTTTTCCCGGTATTCTTGCTTTTTTCCTGGTTTCTTTTTCGCTTTTTGGAAGAAGAATATAAAGGAAAAATTGCGCTGGTAAAGAAAATTCAGACCGTTGCGGGAATAAATGCGATTTGGCTGGTGCCGGCGATAGTAGCGGGCCTTGCAAGCTGGCATCTTCACCCGCTAACCATTAACATATTTATTATTTTGGTTTTGTACTTTATTATCCAAGCTGGAGCAAATTGGTATCAAAAGCGGTCATATGTAAATAAATATACCATTATGCTTCTGCTGATGCTGGCTGGAGCCGCGGGATATTATCTTTATAATCCGAAAAATTTTCTTTTTTATTTCAATTTGCTTGATTTTTTAAAGAATAATCTGAGTTATTTTTCAGCGGCGGTTTCTGATTGGAGTCATTTGATTTTGTCCTACAGTTTTATTTTACTCGGGCTGTTCTTTCTTGTTAAAAATTCCGAAAGCAGAAAAGGAGCCGTCTGGCTGGCCGCGTGTTTTTTATCAATTGTTGGCATGGCCGCTTTTTTTTGGAAAATGAGCTTTGGGCCCCGGTTCATTTTTTTCGCCAAGTCATTCGGAATCATTCTTCTTTCGTCAGGAATTTACGCGCTGGCGATTTTCCTCAAGGAGAATTTAGCGCGTTATAAAAATCAGATTTTTGCGGCAGTAATGACCAGTGCGCTCTTAGTGGTTCCCAATTGGGCATATTTTTTCAGCCAGGAAAACTCGTACAGTCGATCGGAAAATAGCCCGGATTACCGAAAGGCCTTCCAATATTTTCTCAAGAAACGCGGGGCTCAAGATATGCTTGTAACCAAAAATTTTCGAAGCTTCTACTTTCGAGATGCCGGCGCCAAGGTCTACAATATAAAATCAAGAAAAATTGATCTGGCAGAACTTCACGATATACTTGCCGCCAATCGCAGCGGATGGGTCGTAACAGGTGATGTCAAAGGCGATTTCGAAAAAGGCGCGATTGACTTTATGGAAAATAATTTTAAGAAAAAGGAGACAGGGGGCGTCAATTTATACCGATGGCAAAGTCCAGAAGAAAAAAATTAATCCGTTTTTTAAAGGCCGGATTTTGGAGGCGAGGCCTTAAAAAAGTCAAGGCGGTTATTTTTCCTAAAAAATTGTCGGGCTTTCGCGCGAGGATTTTGGGAATTTCCATTGTCTCTTTTTTAGCGCTGACAGTAATTGTTTATGGCGAATATTCATTCTGGAGCGGACTTGAAATGCCGGAAAAGGGGAAGGATTATTATTTCATTAACGCTTACGCTCGGCAAGCCGTGTCGATCAAAAAGCCGGTGCCGGAAAATCAGGAGAAAAAGATGCCGCCGCCCGATCTTAAACTCACCGTTGTGGCGGACGCCCACGTTGGGATAGAAATCGGTTATTCAGGCCTTCAGAAATTTATGAATGCTATGGCCAAAGAGAAGCCCGATTTAGTAATTGATGCCGGGGACCTTATTGAAAGCCGGATAAGATATGAAATAATCCCACCGCTAAGCGCGCAAAACGAATTTGAAATGGCACTGGGAGCAATCGGAAGAAAATATCCCGTTTATCACGCAGTAGGAACTCATGAGCTGTTCAGCTTGAAGAAAATTGATATCAAAAGCATTACCGCCAGCGAAAGCTATTATAATTTTAATTTCAAAGGATATAATATAATTATTTTAGACGCCAATTTTACCCGGGACGGAAGAGACGTTGAACCGGCAAATGCCGTGCCAGGCGCCTACACGGGCTTTATTCCCCAAAAAGAAAAGGACTGGTTGGAGTGCCAGCTCCGGAGTCACAATCAGAATATTATTTTTAGTCACCATTCGCTTTATAATATTAAAAACTTGGCGGAACTGGAAAATATTCTGAAAATGTATAAAAAAAGAATCATTATGACAGCCAACGGCCACAAGCATAGAGCCGAAATAAGAAAATTCGGTGGAGTTACAAATTACGACCTACCTTCGCTTAAGTGGCAGGAAGCATATAGCATTATTGAAATTTACGGAATGAGTGAGAAAGTGTCGTTTGTTGATCTTGAGTAGAAATGTCCGGCTTATCGCGATGAATAACTACGGTATGACTCACTACCATATTACGTAATATGGTAGTGTTTTAATATGGCTGATAAATACGATTATTTTTTTCTAGGCAGAAGTATTTTTTTGAATGTAAGGATATCTTCTTTAGTGAATTCTCCTATGATATAAAGAAATAAAACGTAAATTCCACTAAGGATTATTCCCCAAAGGATAAAAATCCATTTTAGCGGGGGGAAAAGGAGCGAGGCGGCGAGCATTACCGAGGCGGCCAGAAGAAACTTAAGGAAATGGCCTAGTTCCATAAGTTTATTAAAATGCTTTAGCACGTAATATATGATAATCGCCGTTATAAAGATTGACGTTATAGTCGTCGCAGCAGCCGAGCCGCTGATACCGTATTTGAGAACCAAAATATAATTTAAAATTCCGTTTAAAACCATGCCGGCAAAAGATATCCACATCGGTATTTTTATTTTTCCGGCCCCGTTCAGGGCAAAACTCATAACGTAAAAAATTGTCAAGAATCCAATGCCCGCGGCGAGAATTTGAAGCGGTAAAACTGCGTCAAGATATCTATTCCCGTAAAATAATTGGACCAGCGGCTTGGCATAAACAGCCATTAAAATTACAAGCGGAAGAAGAATCATAATCATCATTCGGAAGGTTTGGATAATTATTTTACTTGTTTCCTCGTGTTTATTCTGGGAAGTGGTGCGTGATATTGAAGGCAGCATTACCATGGTCAAGGCGTAAAAAAGATAGTAAGGAATGCGGGCGATAGTAAGCGAACCGTTATAGATTCCGGTTAAACGGTCATCGCCCAAAAGCGCTTTTACGAAATAAAGGTCGAGGGAAATAAGAATTTCGTAAAAAAGCATAAAGAGCGTAACCGGCCAGGCATAATCCAGAAGTTTTTTCCAGTCAAAAGATAAGTCAAATTTTTTTGGAAACTCTTTATTGATTCTCGTTTTATCTATCAACCAAGCAGTGATAAAAACCGATGCCGGAGCCAGAATATAAGCCGATACCGAGCCCTTGAGACCGAAATAATAAGCCAGCCCTATGACGAATATAATTCGGGCGAATGACCGGACAATTTTCAAAGTGGCCTGGAGGTTAAAGCGGTGGATGCCGATGTAATAATAAAGATAAAAAGAAGCGGCGGCAAAAGACGGGATAATGAGCGATGAAATTCTGAAAAGGGGAGTGAGCGTCGGATCGCCGAGAAGCAGCGAAATTAGCGGAGCGGTGAGGAAAAAAACGATAGTCACGGCGCCAATGAGAAAGAACTGGAGATATGCGGCTTTTCTTTTAATCACCAGGACAAACTCGGGCTTTGTCTCGAAAATCTCGCTTATGTATTTGCTCATAGCGGTGGGAATGCCGTTTCCGATAAGCATGATTATCATGGTGGTGAGCGTCACCACAAGCCCGTAGCGCCCGTAATCGGAAGGGCCTAGCATCCGGCCGAGAACGGAGTGGATGATATAGCCGGAAAAGTTAAAAAAAATTTCCGCTATGGTAAGAAAAAGCAGTGAAGATGTAACGGATTGTCTTCTCATAAGCTCCTACAAAATTACAAATCATACTACAAATCTACAAATTTTTGTAAATTCATTAGACTCAAATTAATATGTCTTATCTTTTATTACAAGGTTTTTTATTTCATCAAATATTTCTTCTTGATTACGATTTCCGTTAATTATAGTTAGGTTAAATTCTCTAGCGAAATTATCATACAGGTCCTTTTTCTTTTTTAAATACTCAATTCCCTGATCAGGAATTCTTTCCCGCTGCATTATGATTTCCGGATCGGATTGAAGGTAGATTGCCAGAGCAGATTTTACGATATTGTCATTCCGCACTTGATGCGGAATCCAGGAAAATTTTTCTAGATTCTTGCTTTCGCAGGAATGACGTTGCTGCACAAGGTATGCGATATTCACCACGCTGTCATAAAAATACCGGTCGCTTAAAATATAATCGAAACCCTGATTTTCCAGTTTTTTAACCAATCTTTTGAATCTTGCCAAATCAATAGATAAAAAAATTTTTCTTAACTGAACAGTGATCCAACCTGCGCTGGTATTACTTTTTTCTTTTATAACACTTATTTGCGGCCGCAGTAATGTGTTATAAAATATTTTGAAACGATTCGCTATTTTATTCCCGAAAGAAAATTCAACCGCGTGAAAATAAAAAACGCGTTTTTTTTGCGCTTCCAAGTAATTTTTCAGCAGTTCAGTTTGGGTGGACTTTCCCGATCCATCCAGACCGGAGATAGTAATAATTTTCAGCATAACGCATTATATTGGCTACTTAATACTTGTTAGTATGTCAGCATTACCACTGGTTCCAATGCCGCAACTGTGTTCATAATATTATTACTGGCTAAATCCTCCACGATTTTTTCAGCATATTGCTGATATAACGTATTCTGATTCCCTATGGTTTTCTTCCTGCCTCGATAAATGTCAAAAGTGTAGTCATTATTTTGCGGGGAAAGTTCATCGGATCTTATTGTCTCCAGATTAATCGCATCCGCCTTTCCAATTTCATGATTGGCTGAAAAGAAAGTTGATTCGTTTTTATCAGTGCCAACCCCAACATAGGCAAGGGTATTAACAAGAGGAGCAATGAGTATTGGTTCTCCGAATAAAGCTCTTGTGGCGCCGTTGCGATGCACCCAAACGTTCTTTCCAAAATGATTTTCTTGATTAATGTAAACATGAGGCGTATCGTAAAGAAGCTGCAAATCAACCGGCCGCTGGAAAATCTGCTCCAGCGCCAGATCCAGCTGATGGGTGATAACGGCCCGATTGGCAAATCCGTAATTGCTGGCGGCTTGGAAAGCGGCAATAAACATCCGGCCCTCAATGCTTTGATCTTCATAGGAAAACAATTCTTTCTTTTGTTCTGCCAATTTTATTTTTTTTCTTAAGTTGTTAAACACCGGCCTCATTTGGCTGTCAAAGAAAGTTTGCCCAGTCCGCAAAATGGTTTTTCCCAGAAAACGATTTTCAGAAACGGGAGTGTAGAGAGAGGCGATATAGCGGCCGATGATTCCCGATCCGGTGTGCATAAGAAAAGCATACTGGTCGGCGCGGATATTTAATTTTTTGGAAGTTTCATCATTGAAAATTTCCTTTACTTTCATTAGAGAGAGAAAATGGCTTTCGGTGGCTCCCAGAATTCCCAGTCGGTAGCGTCCCATTTTGATGAATAATGACGGAATAACATCGCGAATTTCTCGTTTAGTGGGGCAATCTTCCTCGGTATTACAGGTAAACGCATTTCCGTTTTTAAAAGTATTTTCCAGCTCATTCCTTGTCCGCACGGAGAAATAATCAGTAACTGCCTTGCTTCCCTTGCGAAATACATCCATTGATACTTCAGAAGGAATGGCTTTTCCAATGTATTTTTTAGTAGGAATAGCAGAAACTAGTGCCCGGAATAGTTGATCAACTTTTTCTGGTTTCATTTCTTGCTCACTAAGATCAGTGAGAATTAGGCGCATCCCGCAGTTGGGGGCGGCATCAACAAGCTGGGGAAACAAGTAATTTTCTGATGCCGCGACTACTCCAGCAGGAGTGCGGAGTCCTTTTTTGGAATGAGCATCGCTTAGCGCCGCAACGTGGTTGAAAAGCTGTTCATTTTGAGCCAACTCCTCAAGTTGTTTGAACACTTCCTCTTTCGGCAAAAGATCTTCGGAAGCGTGAAAAATTACCGGCACCTTCATTGTGTCGGCTTGAAGTTCCTTTTTAAATGGTGATATATTCTTCAGGTTATAATTCTTCATAAATTTTCTTGTACTGCTCGGCGATTTTCTGGATGTCAAAATTTTTTTCTACATACTCTCTGGCATTTTTTCCTATCTTCTCCCTTTTTTCCTTATTTTGATAAAGGTCAATAATTGCGCTGAATAGTTTTCCAGTATCACCACTTTTTATTGTAACAGAATTCGTTTCATTTGCGAATTCTTGAAGGATGGGAAGATCGGAAATTATGACCGGTTTGACGCAAGCCATCGCTTCAACCACGGCTAAGGGAACATCAAATTTTCCTTTCATATCACGGACAGGAAATATGACTAAATCTGAGGTATTGAATAATTTCTCCAATGTCGTAAAAGTTTCAGGAAATCGTGCTAATCCTAACAGATTTTTATCTCTTAGCTTTTTTTGGACCTCCTCTTTTTTTCTTAGGTCATTCTTGTTTTTTATCCGGCAAGCGAAAATAATTTTAATTTTGTTTTTATCCAAAAGGCCATAATGCCTTATTATCATATCAACAATGTCATCGGTGGCGCCAAGACGGGTGAATTCGCCGGGATAAGTTAAAATAAAATCTCCGGGTTGCAAGTTGAGTGTGGTAAGTAATTGATTGTCTTTCGGGGCGGGAGAGTAGAGATTGAGATCAATACCAGGATAAATTCTTTGAACATTACTAAATCCAAGTTTATTTAGCTTATTTTTTGCACAATCAGAGTAGGTGACGATTGAGTCGCCGAATATCAGGCCTTTAATTTCCTTGTCAGAAAAAAGATCTTCTCTTAGCGTGGCGACGGTTTGAATACTTTTGGCTTTTTTACTTCCAGCCAGTTTTTTTATAAGAAAAGTGTTTTGTTTGGTAGGAGTGAAAATGTAGTGGAGAACATCGAAATCATTTCGCATTTTGCGAAGATGCTTAAGTAGTCGCAGTTTTTGCAAGTAGCTGAAATTATTGGAAGTGTAAATCGGTTTCTGGTGAATGTTTTCGGGAAGATCCGGAATTATTCCGTTCGTCAGAAGGTAAAAATCAAAACCACCTGTGTTTTTGGCAAGGTTGTAAGCGAAATTCTTTGACGCTTCGTCCCAGGGAGGAGCGATCGGCCGGGTGACTAGCAGTATTTTTTTTCTCCGATTCTCTTTTTCCATTTTTGGCTTTAATAAGCCAATAGATAGATTTTCAGGTTCTAGCTATTGACAAACATTTAGTTATATGCTAGGTTATTATAGTGAAATTGGGAGATGGGATCAGAATACAGACTCTGCAAAGAGTATAAATCTGTCCAAGGCCTCAGTGCAGATCCGTTCCAATTTCACCTAAAAAAGTTCTTTTGAAACAAATCTTCGCATCGCGCATATATGTTATTTGTAGGGCTATTCGTATAGAAGTAAAAAGTCCAGTACCTTGCCCACGGTCCTGGCATGCGCGGTGCGATATAAAAGCCCAAGAGGATAAATTAAGAACGTATTGGGAAGTTTTTCTCATCAAGAGATTAATAAATCCATTACACTTAATTTTCCCCGGGCTTTTTTTATTTTTCAAAAATCTTCCCCTTATGTCATTGCGAGGAGCCAGGCGACGCGGCAATCTCATAGTTAGTGAATAAAATTCCGGGATTGCTTCTTCTGCCAAGGCAGGATCGCAATGACAAATATTACTATTTTTCAAAATTTTTGTAAATCTCTTTCTTTTCCTCGCCACTTGTAATTGAAACAGTGATTTTGCCGGCAATAGAATTGTCGATATTTAATTTGATAATTTCTCTTACTCCTTTGGCAATATTAACATCACCTTCTTTAACTTTATCTTTTTCTGCCAGAACTTCCCAGTGAAAATTGTTTTGACTGCTGTGGTTTTCAATGACAAAATCTAGCAAATCACCTTTGGGATTTTCAAAATATACCACCCACCAGTTTTTCTGGTAGTCGTAATCAGCTTGCCTTTGCTCGACATAAGCAAGATAAAAAAAGCTAGCGAGCAGGATTATTATGAATGATAGTATGATTTTTCGCTCCATATAGGCGTATAATAGCCAGTAACACTTTACTGCGGCCGCAGTATTGTGTTGCCGGATTAGAATTATTTCCTGTGGAATATTGCTATTTCATCAGCGGAATAAACCTGATCGAACTGCTGGCTTTTTTGAAATTGAGCGCTGTCAAAAGCAGGATTTATTACCACAAAATTAGTCCCGGTTTCTGCAAAACATTTTTTCCCCTCATCAGTGTTAGGAGAGGAAATCATCTGAAAAGTACACTGCTCGCGCTTTTTATTTTCTTCATAGCGGAAAAAAAAGCTTCGCGTGAAAGGATAATTGTAATCGCGCATAAAAAACAATTTCATCCAGGCATCGGCGGCAATGTAATAGTGATCCTTGAGAATTATATCTGATTGAGAGGTTTTTTCTGCAAGATACTGCGCCGCGCGGAAAGTTTGAAAGGTCTGCTGAGCACCACTCGCTTTTAGTGATTGGGCATTGTCAAAAAAGCCATTAGTGGTTACAAATGTGAAAAGCACGACAAAAGTTGACAGTGCCAGTTTTGAAGAGATATAGACCTTTTTCAGTGCCGGTTCCCGAAACTGGAAAAAAATCCAAGCGAGCGCAACTGCCCCAGCTGCCGCGAGGGGATAAGAAAGATAATTGGCAATACGGATAGAGGGAATATTAATATGCAGCCATTGGGGCTTCCACGACATAATGAAAATTGTCGCGATCCAGCTTGCAAGAAGCGCCGCCGGGTAAGGTTTTTTGCGCAAAAAGAGCATGATAATAAACGCGCCGAAAATTCCCAGCACCATCCGCGCTTCACCGGAAATTATGGAAATTTGCGAAAAGGAAAATCCTTCCTTGGTTGACTTTGATGGCGCTCCCACGACTGTCTCAAGAGCGTTTATTTTAATATAACTGGGAGTGTAGACAAAAAGTAAAAAGGATAAAGTAAAAAGTAAAAAGATGGTTACGGAGGGAGAAAAAATGAGCTTGCGCCAGATGCGAAAATGATCGAGGAGCGCTTTTCTGTCAGTGATGCTTAAAATGATAAATAAAATTAGAAATAAAAATAAAACGAAGATGAAAATTAAAGCGCTCAAATGATGAGTGTAAAAAAGGGTAGCGGTTAGGAAAAGAGCCAGCGTGAAAAAGGTGGGCCTTTTTTCCTGCACGGCGCGGTAGAAAAAATAAATTGCCAGCGGAATAAGAAGATTTCCAATGATATTGCCGATCACGCCGCCGCTTACGAATTTCGCCTGCGAGGAAGAAATGGCATAAAGCGGGCCAAGAAGGAAAAGCGCGAAGATAGCGGCGTTTTTCCCCCAGGGATATTCTCCAAAAAGGCGAAGAACAAGGATAAAAACCGCTCCAATCCCGATGATGTTGATTAACAGCAGTACCAGTGGGGGAAAGGCGGAAATTGCATTTGCTCCTGAAATAAGGGCAATGGCGGCGAATACAAGATGTTCTCCGATTATGAAGTCGGCTATTTTTTGCGGCTGGCTGATGCTATAATGTTCATCTGTTTTAATAATGTCTACTTTCTCGTATTCCGGAAGCACCCCTTTTTGGACAATCAAGTTAGTCCAGTACATATGGTGCCCCAGATCAGTGGCAGAAGGCGTGATCGTGTCTCGGAGATAAACAGTCCGGATAAATACGGAAAGAAAGAAAATAAGTATAACAAGAATTACCTGATTTTTTGAAAAAGAAAATAAGCCGCTGGCACCTTCTTCCTTTTTCTCTGCTTTCTCTGTGACACTATCCGCCGGCCGGCGGATAGTGTTATACGAGTATTTTATTAAAATGCAAACTAGGAAGAATATTGCTAGTGCAAGCAAAATTGAAAATCGAGTAATGGGGATTTTAAATTTTCCTAGCAGAATAAGAAGCACGTCAACAATTCCGATGCTTAGGGCAACAGAGATAATAAATTTCTCAAGTTCTGAAAATATTTTGCCCTTGCCCCAAATTGCCACCAGCAGGAGATACCCGGGGAGAAAAAGGATTACGGCGATGGCGGCATAAAGCAGTAATTGGTTTTGGATGAATAAAAGCATTTTTTATTTGCTAAAATTATGCGCTAGCAACTACTTTTTTAATTTCTTCTAAATACTTCCTGGATATGATATCCCAGCTGTAATTGTCAATCACGAATTGTCGGGCTCGGACGCCAAAATTTTTTCTGAAACTTTCATCGGCTAAGAGTTTATTAATCTTATCAACATAACCTTGAATGTCGTATGGCTCAACTAGGAAACCATTTTGGCCATCTTTAATCGCATCTTGTAATCCCTCCAGCCGCGAAGCAATTACCGGAAGGCGGCAAGAGGCAGCTTCAATAACGGAAATGCCGAAACCCTCCATATCCCCGGGCACTTTGATGTTGGGCTGAATAAAGAGATCGCAGGTGTTGAATAAAACGTTTCTCGCCTCGTCAGTCACGTATCCAAGCGCTTTGACCTGGCCGCGCAAATTATTTTTTTCAATCGCCATTCTTACTTTTTCCCTGTCCGGGCCATCGCCGGCAACGACGTAAATAATGTTTCCGCCTAATTTCGGCATAACGTTTTCAATAAACCAGGCAACCCCTTTTCTTCTGGCCAGCCGTCCGGAAGTGAGAATAACTTTTTTATTTTCCAGTTTTTCTCCTAAAATTTTTTCCAAATCTTCTCTCGAATAACTGCCGATAAGTTTTTGGGTATCCACGCCATTAGGAATGAAGGCAAATTTTTCCCGCGGAATTCCCCGCGAGACACTTTCCCGAATGGTTTCGTTTCCGACAGCGATTAATTTATCCAGCTTTTTAATAAAAATCCCGACCCAGAATTTCTGGTACAGTT
The DNA here is from genome assembly GCA_026396275.1 of Candidatus Moraniibacteriota bacterium. Lineage (NCBI taxonomy): Bacteria > Candidatus Moraniibacteriota > Candidatus Moraniibacteriota bacterium. Next base: position 31,402 of record JAPLXC010000018.1, read on the forward strand.
TCATTTTATAAGTCAGGTCTAATCCGTGAACAACGCCAATGACCGGTTTTTTGTAAAATAATTTCAGAATCCAGCCGACAATTCCCAAAACGCCGTCGCCCAAAAGCAAAACGTCGTAGTTTTTAAATAAAAACAGCGCCTTTATGAGAGAGTAGGGAAGAAATAAGGGAAGAAATTTTTTACCGTGCTTATTGGCGATAGTTTTCACTTTTGCCAGCTTCGACAGCCAGACAGAAAGCTCGTAGTTTTGATTTTCAATCCCGCCGACAATCGGCGGATAAGCGCGGGAAATGAATAAAATTCTCATAAGTTAAGTTTACTTCAAAAATGACTTTCTTTCAAGTAAAAAAGGATACAAAACGTATCCCTTACTTGCTTTATCTCGCTCGGCAATGTCATTTCCCGTATTTCTCTTTTTTTAAAAAATACATCTGGTCTTCGGTAAGCTTGCGGTTGGATTTTATCATATCAGCGATCAGGGCGAAAACGAGAAATTGAAGACCAACCAAAAGAAAAGTAATTGCCGCCAAAAGATAATTCCGAAACGGCGTTATCTTAAAGTCCTGGAAATACATCGCTAAAAAGTAAACGAAAAAGCCGAGGGAGATAAGAATAAGAATGAGCGCCGGAATGCCGAAAAATTTCATCGGCCGGACATCGCGAACGGCCTTGAGAATTATTCTGGCGCTGTTATTTACATATTTGAAGATGCTTTTTACCACTCTGGATTTCCTCTCGGGAAAATAGGTGACTTCAACTGGTATCCATTTGATCTTTAGGTTCTTCCCCAGCGCGTCAATAATCACTTCCTGAGTATAAGTGAATGCCCCCGGTAAATTAAGGCGAAGAAGCGTCTCCCGGTTATAGGCCCGGAAACCGCAAGTAAGATCGTCAATTTTGTAATTTAAGAATTTTCCGATAATCCAGGCGGCGATCAGATTAAGGTAATACTTTGTTTTCGGCATATCTTTGGCTTTCTTGTCGCCAAACCGGCTGGCGCTTACCAGATCAGCTTCGCCGGAAAATATCGGCTTAATGAGTTTTTCAATATCATTTGGGTCAAACTGTCCGTCAGCGTCCATATTGACCATAATATCGGCTCCGTTTTCCAGAGCTTTTTCCACAGCGGTGCGGAAAGTGATCCCAATTCCGCGGTTTACTTCATGAGAATGAATGAAATTTACTCCGGCATCGCGGGCGACTTGTACAGTCCTGTCGATTGAGCCGTCGTCAATAATCTGAATGAAAACCTCATCCACACCCGGAATCTGCCGGGGGATCCTTTTTATAGTTTCACCTAATTTTTGTTCTTCGTTAAAAGCGGGGAGGTTGACTACTAGCTTCATCATTTTTTCTTAATTATTAGTTTTGGATTAACGCAGTTAAAATCGCATTTGGCGTTATTCAATCCTTGATGGATAAGTTCTTTTTTGCACTCGCTTAATCTATTTTCACACTTGGCCTTGCTTTCATTGAAATAATTCCGGTTAACTTCATATCCGAAATATCCCAGCACAAAATAGGCGACTACCAGAATGCCAGCGATCCAAATAATTAATTTTATAATACTGAACATGCTTTTTCATTCAAAAATAAAAGGCACAACACCTGCCAGTATTATACCTTTGTTTATTCTTCAAATCAAGGTCTTATCTTCCGATACCGACATAAATTATTCCGGCCTCACGGATAGCTTTTTTATCCAGGCAATTTCTGCCATCAACTATCACCTTAATGCCATTTTTCACAAAATCTTCCACCGGAATATTTTTAAATTCATTATGCATGGTAACCAAAACCAGAGCTTCTGATTTGGATAAAATCTCTTCCAAACTGTTTGTATTTGAGAGTTGGGGAACAAACGGATCGAATGTTAAAAGATCGGCTCCCAAATTTTTAATTTTGTCTATAATTCTAAGAGCAGGGCTTTCGCGCAAGTCACCAACATTTTCCTTATAAGAAATCCCCAGCACGCCAATTTTTGTGCCTTTGACGGATTTTTTTATTTCATTTAATTTGTTTTGCAATAATTCAACCGTGTAATCGGCCATTCCATCATTGATTACTCTAGCTGCTGTCAGAAATTTGTGTTCAAATTGATTTTCCTTGCCTTTTTCAATCATATAGTAGGGATCAACCGGGATGCAGTGTCCGCCGACTCCGCAACCGGGCCGGTGAGCCATGAACCAGTATGGCTTAGTGGAAGCTCCTCTCAAAACATTTGTTATGTCAATTCCGATTCGCGCGAAAGACATTGCCATCTCATTGACAAAGGCGATATTAACGTCGCGGAAAGCGTTTTCCAGGATCTTTACCGCTTCCGCCTCGCGGATATTATCCATTGGCAAAATTTCCGCGTCAATTATGCTTTCATAAAATTCTTTCGTTTTTCTTAGCCCTTCTTCATCAAATGATCCGATAACTCTCGGGATATTGGAAACATTCCATTTCTCGTTCCCCGGATCAACGCGCTCCGGACTGTGTGAAATAAAAACATCTTTTCCCACAGTATAGCCGGCTTTTTCAAAAATCGGCTTAACAACCTCTTCGCTCACTCCAGGATTAACGGTGGATTCCAAAATAACCAAAGAACCCGGCTTCATGTTTTCTGCTATTGTCCGGGAAGCGTCAGTGACATGCTTCAAGATCGGATTATGTTTCTCGTCAACCGGTGTCGGAACGGCGATAATGAAAATGTCCATAATACGCATCAGGCGGGGATCATGAAAGGTCTGAATTTTAACTTTCGGCAGGATAGCGTCTAAAAATTTTTCGTTGAATATATTTTCTCCGTTTTCAATGCGCTTTAGTCTCTCAATGTCCGTGTCAAACCCATAGACCTCATAGCCCTTGCTGGCCGCGATAGCCGCCAATGGAAAGCCGACATAGCCCATACCCACAATACAAACAACCGGCTTTCCAGAGGAAGCCGCTTTAGCACCGCCGGCGGGCTTTGTTTCGCCCTTTTCCTGAAGCAATTGGTCCAGTTTGGCGTTAATTTCTTCTATTTCATTTTTCTCAATATTTTGAAACATAACTCCATATTAAAACTTAAGCCTTTATATTCTACACCGCGCCCAAGAAGGCCGTCAAATTCAAAAAATAATGTATTTCTCCCAAACAAAGCAATTTAGCACACCTGCTTTATTCTGTCAAGAATCTTCCAAGACAATTAAGAATTTTCGGGCCATATTTAAATTCTCCAAGGTTTTTAGAAGTTTCCAAAAGCCTTAAATAAGCCTCTTTTGGCAAATTTAAGCCAAAGTCCTTGACAAAAACTAGATTATGCTATATTCTAGAAAGTCCTAAAAATGGGCAATTGTAACTTGAAAATTTAAATCCCGGCCGTCAGGCTAGACAAAAGAAAGGAGGATGTATGAACCCTTTAACAATTCCTTTACCAGGATCCCAAAAATTTGAAAAACAAGGAGGTGTTGTAAAAAAAATTAGAACCTTATTTCAAGTTTTTTCAACTCTGCGTTTGTGTGATGAAGAGATAACTACGGAATATCTCCGGGGTAAACTTTTAATCCGCCTCGATAAAATAGAAAAGGACTATGCGCAAGGTGTTGATTCCTATTCGGTCGCTTGTGATGAAATGTATGCGGTGCTACCGATACATATAAAAATCAGAGCAAAGATCAATAGAGCGAAAAGTAGTTCAGAGCTATTGGTATTAAAAGTTCTAATAGACATACTTTAAACTTAAAAAAGAAGGTCGAGTGGAACTTAGGTATATTGGATTGAAACTTGACATTAATGTTTTTTGAAAGGAGGAAACATGAAAGGAAAGACAAAAAAGTTATTGCTTTTTATGCCAACGGTTAACCAAAAGCCAGAAAAGCTTTTAGCCAAGACCGAAGAAATCCTCAATCTTAAAATTTTGCTTGAACGCAGGAAAATGGGATTGAGAGTATTGGTCGCTTGTGACGGAAGCAAACCGGAGTTCAATACTCTGGAAACGCTCCAGCAGATGAAGGACAAACTCGGTGATATATTTGAATTCACCTGCTATCCCGAGAATGTCGGCAAGACCGTCACGGTAGTAAATGGTCTGAAAAAACTCATGGAAGGATCTGGTCCGGACGACTTAATCGGTTGTCTTGACGATAACGAGCATTTTTTCTTGGATGCGCTTGATTTGATTGACCGGATTGACGAGGGATACCTCGGTGCCATCGGCACCATCAGTTATCCCAGTGATATCTTAAACAATATAGATCGTCACGCAATGCCGGCAGTTGGTGCTATTGAGTCACAGATCATGAATCTCAAGGGTAGTCTGTGCATTTATGCGTCAGGCTATTGGATACAGCATACGGAGATAGTTCGGGTAGCTCTAAAAATCTATCCGCTCTATCAAAATATGTTCAGGGAAATGTTTCCTAATGAGATTATCAAAATACCCAAATGGGGAACACCGACGCTCTTTCAAGAGCTTATGACTTGGGCTATCCGGACGCAGGAACCATGGGTCAATACTCCTGAAGAATACCGACGACTGGCAGTTTGTTATCTGCCATGCAAAGAAATTCCAGCCATGACGCCTCTTGGCAGGAGTTTAAACAAAGCACTTAATCAGTTGCGGGCACTCGTCCTTAATGGACTTGTTCTTGATGAGCTTATGGGTAGAGAGCGCAACAAGAAAATCACCCTTCCGGCATAACCGGTATAATGAGGAAGTGAACAAATGCCAAGACTTGATTGGAAAGAAACACGCTCGTTACAGTCTGGCGATTCAATACTTGCCATCAGTTTTATTGATGGCACAGTCACAAGAATTGAGTTGTCTGGTAAAGATAATGTGCGTGTAGAAGTTGGATCAGAGGAATACTTAATAGATAAAAACAGAGTTATTGGTTTAAGCATTCCAATAGGAGGACACATAAGAGGATTCCTTATTGCATATGCTATTCCAGATGAAGGTGCTACTGTATTATATTTTAATGATTTCCATCCCGTATAACAGACATAACATTGTTATAGTCTATGACCCCCAAGCGGAATGTTGCTTTGGGGGTCGTTTTTATTTTCGTAAATTTGCGATACAATTAAAACATGTGGATCATATATTCATTATTCGGAGCGTTTTTTCAGGCCAGTGAGATGGCTATCAAGAAAAAAGCGTTGCAGACAAGAGGAGTAAATAATTTCATTGCCTTCATCGCGTTTACATTCGCGGGGCTTTTGCTGTGGGGTGTTTATTTTTGGCAGGGAGGAAGTTTGTGGCCAATTTACGAACTTTCGGACAAGTTTTGGCAGGGCATGTTTTGGGGAGTGACTCTCAATATCCTAGCCGTTTATTTTCTTTATAAGGCCTTGGAT
>JAPLXC010000019.1 GCA_026396275.1 Candidatus Moraniibacteriota bacterium
GGCTCAATTCGGAGCGGAAAAGAAAACCCACGCCTGGTTTGTTTCTTATGCTCCTTATGATGATCCGCAAATCGCGCTAGTGGTGCTGGTGGAAGGGGGAGGAGAAAGCACCTCCAGCGCTTTGCCGGTGACGAAAGAAGTATACCAGTGGTATTTTGGTGGAAGGGAGTAATTAAAAAATTAGAAAAGGTGCTATAATCCGAGCATGAAATTAAAAAAAATCCTGAAAAGGGGATTAAAAAAGTTATGAAATTTTTAAAAGATAAATAAGCAAAAAATTCGGCTAGCGAATAAATAAATAATGGGACAAGGAGAAATTCTAGAGAAACTAAATAAAGAGTTAGAAAGAGATATTAAAAACGAGTGTCAGGTTGTTTATATTTTGTCTCGAATTAGAAAAATTTTAGAAATTAAAAATCAGAAAGATAAATACGAACTTCTTAATTTTTATTGTAACTGGTCATTGCATGTTAATTTGAAATATAAAAATACAACGCAATTTATATCAAAAATGTTCGATCAATATATTGAATTTACGAAAAGTGAGAAGGATATTGCTCGCGAAATGAAATCTAATCATGCCGATTTTTTTAAGCTCAATGATTTAAAAAACGAGCTAAGGAAATTTTTTGAAGTCCATGATTTGCCATTAAACTTAGTAGATAAAAACAAATATTGGATTACTTTTATAAAGTTGCTTCTGGAAATAATTGAAGAATGTCCAGTTATTTGTATTAAAAGTTCAAAGAAAATAGAAAGATTGACCCTGATAAAAAATAAAAAAGGAGATTATTGTTATAAATTTAATTTGATTAATTTAAGGCATAAACCAATCATAAAATTAAAGTTCAAATAAAATAATATCTAAAAAAATTTTTAGGCAGCGTGCCAGCCTTGTTGGCACAAAATCCGGTGGGGGAAAATATCTTTTCTAAAAAAGTTATTGCTAAATAAAATTTATGGATCCATTATCAATTTTGTCTGCAGTTCCAACTATCTGGGATTTTTTTAGACGATTACTAAAAGCGTTACCTAAGGCGATTACCTCCCATAGTCTTAAAAAGTTTTTTGGTAAGCATTTTTTTGATAATAAAAAAATCTATCTGGTACTTGATACATACAGAGATTCACGACCCAGAACAGACAATCGTTATTATAAGGATTACCCGAATAGAGGAAAAGGACGACAGCCTCTTATAGGTGGTGATATAATTTATGGAACATTTGCTCCCAAATTCGTATCTTTATTTGAGTCAAAATTTTCTGATTTCCGCAAGGGTCAATTTAATGTTGTGATAGACGAAGAGGTAGACACGGTTATGGATGCTACACTAGTTTGTTATGGGAGTTCAGATTCAAATCTTAAAACATTTGATATTGAAAAAGAGTATGGCGGGAAATATTACGAATTCGTTTTTGGGAATAATAGACGGAGAGCTTTTAAAATGAAAGGTAGAATTTTTGAATTTAAACAAGGTACTCCCGCTAAAGATAGAGCAGTATTGCTAAAGATAAAGAATCCAAACGATAAAGAACATTCCTTAATTGTTTGCGCTGGACTTTCTGAATGGGGATCTCTTGCGGCTGCATACTATTTAGTTAATAATTGGCGAACGCTTTATAAGGATTACAAACAGAAAAACTTCTGCTTACTTTTTGAGATTACCTATGGTCAATTCGAAAATGCAAATGTTTTAGAAAGAATTACAGAGGAAGATATTGATAAATGAAATCACTTGAGGACTGTCCTCGCCTCGGCCATTTTATAAAAAAATGTTATAAAGATGAAACAACTAGAATTTGAAGGAGAATTAAAATGGATTTCTCCGAACAAAATTATCAAAGAGGGTGGCTATAATGTGGATAATGAAGTGGCTAGTTTTTTTATAGGATTCGGGGTTATTTTTAATGACCTAAAAGATCTAATTTTATTTGAACAATTGCTCATTAATAATTATCGTAAACCGAAGGAAAAAAAGGCGTCTGTTCACTCAGGAAGTTATAATGGAATAATTGTTCATATAAACAAATTAATAGCCAGTACTATTCATGAATTTTTTAAATTTTTGAATAAAAATAAAAAAATTTTAGGCACAAGAGAGTTTAACGAAATATTAAATAAGCTTCCCGCAGAAGAAAAAATAATATGGAATGGACTTGTTGCTGCCTCTCAGGGTAATTTGTTAAAGGCCTTAAATTTTTTAAAAACTATCGTCCGTATTAGAAGTAATATAGCTTTTCATTATGATCATTCTGGAAAAATTTTAAAAAGAGGATATAAAAGTCGATTTTTTGGTGAATATAAAGATGATAGTAATAAATGTGCTTATTATTCTATAGGGGATAAAATCGAACTTACTAGATTTTTCTTTGCTGACGCGGTTGTTGAAGAATCTCTATTTATCGAAGCAGGAAAGGAAGAGAAAAAGAAGTTTATAGAGGATATGAGCTTGATAAAATATCAAGCTCAATTAAGAGAGACTGTTAATGTTGTAACTAAAATTATAAAGCTTTTGTTGAAAAATTTTTTACAATCACGGCGTAACCGTCCGTGATTACGTAATTAATTACCCCGTAAAATCCGCGGCGGATCACTCGAGGACCGTCCTCGCTTCGGCCATCAAATCTAATAGTTGCTATGGATTGCGTACGCAATTTATAAGAGTCATTAAGTTTTTTATCTACGTAGATACCTATGTAGATCCGAAACTTGGCCGGCCCCGGGAGAGCTGGGTTTTTTTGGTTTCTTTAAGCCCTTGACAAAACGCCTAATTTGACTATAATATTGATGTTTTGAATGGAATTGGTATAATAATAGCGTGTTCTTTTTAGGTCTAATACTCATCAAGGCAAGCTGGGCAATTACTCTTCTGCAGGGTTCTGCAGCGGGGAGGAAAGTCCGGACATTCGGTCCCGCTTTGGCGGGACAAGGGTAGCGGGTAACGCCCGTCTAGAGTAATCTAAGAGGTGCGAGCAGAAACGCCGCGTGGCGAAAGCTTTACGCGGGGACCCCATCCCAAGCTAGGTGGTCCAACTCCGCTATAGGGATAAAAAGGCGGAGATGAAACGGCTAAATCCTTACCTGAATGCAAGGTCGTACTGCCAATGCTTTGCGTTGGCTTTGTGCCGCTAGAGCTCCGCAGTAATGCGGAGTCGAGATTAATGATTGCCACCGATGTGTTCACCTTGATGTCACCCCAGCACCTTTTCCGGGTATAAATTTACCTATAATGGAAACTTGTTTCACGGAACGGCTTCGCCTGAACAGGAAATGATATGAAATTTGTACTTAGAAAAGGTGCGGGGTGCTCAATGTGTTACCGAAATTAAAATTTCGAACACATTGGCACAGAATCCGGCTTATGGCTTGTCTTGATAAGTATTGGACTTAATTTATGAAAAAGTCAGAATTATTTTTTAGCGCGTTTCAGGTGCCAGTGGACTTTGCAATGATTATTCTGGCGGCAATCACCGCTTTTGCCATCCGCGACATTCCCCAGATTTTGGCGCTCAAACCCAAACTGTATAATTTTCCCTTTGAGAGCTACGTTGAAATTGCACTTTTAGTAGCTCCTTTTTTTATTCTTATTTACGCCTTGGAAGGGCTTTATGACATCCGGTCAACCAGGAAAATTTGGAAAGAAATAGTAAAGGTCTTCGTAGCCACTTCAATCGGCCTGGTCATAATTATTGTTGCCATATTTCTTAAGCGCGAATGGTTTTCTTCGCGTTTTATAATTTTAGCCGGCTGGTTTTTTATGGTCGTTTATGTCGTGATAGCCAGATTTATTCTCCAAAATATCCAGAAGGTGCTTTTGGTTAAAAAAGGAATTGGCATCCACCGGGTGCTTCTCATTGGCCGCAACGGTAAAATTGATGAAATTGGCAGAGTGATAAAGGAAAAGCCAAAGCTGGGTTATAAAATTGTCGGGCAGATTGATACCGGAAGCGTGAAGGCGGTGAAGCAAATTCGCGGGGCTGAGGGAGTAGATGAAATTATCGTCTGCGATCCGACGCTTACCGATGCCGAGCAGGAAAAATTGGTTGATTATTGCGCGATCAATAACGTTTCCTATAAATTTATTCCCACTACTCTCCAGACATCTCAGCTGGAAATCGGGATGCTGGACGGCGAGCCCATTATTGAGGTTCAGCATACTCCTTTGGAAGGGTGGGGAAGGATACTCAAAAGAATCTTTGACATTGCGGGATCAGCCGCACTGATTATTATTTTCTCTCCGGTTATGATTGTTACGGCCATAATTATTTGGCTTGAGGGAGAGGGGCCGATTATTTATAAGAACGAACGGATAGGAAACGACGGGAAAAAATTTTACGCCTGCAAATTCCGCTATATGAAATGGCGTTACAGCATCCATCGTGACAATCCGAATTTAAAAGAAGCGCTTGAATACGAACAAGAACTAATCAGGGAACGGAGCGTCCGCCAGGGACCCCTTTATAAAATCAAAAACGACCCTCGCAAGACCACTTTTGGAAAATTTATTGAAAAGTATTCTATTGACGAACTCCCGCAATTTTTTAATGTATTAAAAGGCGACATGAGCTTGGTTGGGCCGCGCCCCCATCAGGAAAGGGAAGTGGAAAAATACCGCGAATATCACCGCCGGCTGCTCACCATCAAACCGGGGATAACCGGCATGGCGCAAGTGGCGGGCCGGTCCGATCTTGATTTCGAGGACGAATATAAAATGGATGTCTATTACATTGAAAACTGGTCGCTGTGGCTGGATATCCAGCTTTGCCTGAAAACCGTCGGAGTGATTTTCAGAAGGAGGAAAAATTGAAGTTGACAATTTTCAAAAGATTAGTTATAATAGGCGATGAGAGATTGCGAAAAGGAAGGTTTAGTCAACCTTTCGGTCATTCCACTCTCCGTAATCAGTAATAATCAGTACTAATATGGCGAAAGAGAGCTATACTGATCAGGAATTCCTTGAGTACACCGTGAAGTTGCTCGTGGACACTCCTGACGCAGTAAAAGTCGAAAGAAAGATTGATGAAATGGGAGTACTCATCACACTCCAGGTCGATCCCAAGGACATGGGTATGGTCATCGGTCGAGAAGGTGCGACCGCCAAGGCCCTGCGAACAATCCTCCGAGTTATCGGCGCAAGAAACAATGCCCGTGTTAACCTCAAGATCAATGAGCCGGAAGGATCCGAGCGACCTAATCGCAGTCAAGAAGGAAGAAAAAGCATAGAAGATGTGGTCGGAGACATAAAGATTTAAAATGCTTTGAATCATTTTCTTTTAGCAAAAAAGCCACAACCGTGGCTTTTTTGTTTCGGGAAAGCGTGATATTATTAGGAATATGAAAGTAAAATTTCACATAATTACCCTGTTTCCTCAAATGTTTGAAGGGTATTTTTCCCATTCGATTTTGAAAAAAGCCGAGAAAAAAGGCCTTATTGACGTTAAGGTTTATAACCTGCGCGATTACACTGCCGACAAACACCGCACAGCCGACGATACGCCGTACGGCGGGGGAGCCGGGATGGTGTTGAAAATTGAACCGATTTATAGATGCGTGCAAGATTTAAAATCAAAAATCAAAAATCAAAAATCAAAATTAAGGATAGCTTTGTTCTCTGCTAAGGGAAAGAAATATACACAAAAGGAAGCTGAAAGATTGGTAAAGTATAATGACCTAATACTGATTTGCGGCAGGTATGAAGGAGTAGATGAGCGGGTAGCCAAATACATTGCTGATGAGGAAATTTCAATTGGCGATTATGTATTGACTGGAGGAGAAATCCCAGCGATGATTTTGGTTGATTCAATAGCCCGCCTAATACCCGGGGTCTTAAGCAATACAGAAAGCTTGAAAAGCGAGTCGCACAGTAACGAGGGATACCTGGAATATCCACAATACACCAAGCCCGAAAATTTTCGCGGCTGGAAGGTGCCGAAAATTTTGCTAAGCGGAAATCATAAGAGGATCGAGGAATGGAGAATTAAAAGTTCAAAAATTAAAATTCAAAAATCAAAATGACATATCAAAGTGTAAAAAGAATAAAATCATTTTTTATTTTACATTGTCATTTTGCATTTTGATATTTACATTTTGCATTAATGGTCATGTCTCAAAATCAGCCCGACAAAAAACTGCTTTTCACCGTCTTTGCACTGATAATATTTGGTTTAGTTATGATCGCCAGCGCCGGGGTGGTGTATTCGCAAACCCGCTTTGGCGACCAGTATTATTTCTTCAAGCATCAGCTTTTTTTTGGCGTTATTCCCGGACTGGTGGCGCTTTATATTTTCCAGAAAATTGACTATCATTTTTGGAAAAAGATGGCAACGCCCTTTTTCATTCTTTCCCTGGTCTTGCTGGTCTTAGTGTTTGTTCCCGGCATTGGAGCCAAGGCCTACGGCGCCAGCCGCTGGATTCAATTAGGTTCATTTTCCTTTCAGCCGGCAGAGATGATGAAATTGGCAATCGTGCTTTACTTGGCGGCCTGGCTGGAAAGCCGCGGATGGAGAAAGGCAAGGGATTTTTTTGAAGGTCTTCTGCCCTTTTTGGTTATCATGGGTGCTGTGGGCTTTCTGATTATTAAACAGCCAAATATAGGCACATTGGGAGTAATTATCCTGACTTCCCTTACTATTTATTTCATTGCCGGAGCGCGGCTCTCTCATATGATCTCTCTAATTTCCGCCGGGGTGCTGCTTTTGGTAGTTCTTGTTAAAATAGCGCCTTATCGTTTTAGCCGCTTTCTTGTCTTTCTCAATCCCCAGCTTGATCCCCGAGGAATCGGATATCAGATCAATCAGGCGCTTTTAGCCATTGGCTCGGGAGGGATTTTTGGACTAGGACTGGGACATAGCCGCCAAAAGTTTAATTATCTTCCCGAGCCAACTGGGGATTCAATTTTTGCTATAATAGGAGAAGAGTTAGGCATTATTGGAGCGGGTCTAATTATCCTCCTTTTTGTTGCTCTGGCTTTTCGGGGATTAAAGATTGCCGCCAGTGCTCCTGATAATTTTGGAAGGTTAGCAGCCGGCGGAGTTACTGCTTGGATTGTTATTCAGGCCTTTGTTAACATTTCAGCCATCACGGGAATTATTCCGCTTACGGGCATTCCGTTGCCGTTTATCAGCTACGGCGGAACCTCACTGATGTTCGTAATGGCAGGGGTCGGGATATTGCTTAATATTTCAAAACAAGCAAAAATGGAATCATAAGTCATGAGTTATGAATTATGGACAGGGAGAAATATTCCTAATTCATAATTCCTAATTCATAATTCAAAAATATATGCGTATTGTTCTAACCGGCGGCGGAACAGGCGGGCACATATTTCCTCTTGTTGCCGTAGCCCAAGAGTTAAGAAAAAAACTGAGGGAAGAAGCAGAGATTCTCTACGTGGGGTCGCGGGGAGAATTGGAAAAGGAGGTTATGGTCAAAGAAGGGATCCCGGCCAAGCACGTTTTGAGCGGCAAAAAGCGGCGTTATTTTTCGCTGCAGAACTTTTTGGATTTTTTTAAAATCCCCCTTGGATTTATTCAGTCGCTCTGGATACTTCTTTGGTATATGCCGGATGTAGTTTTTTCCAAAGGAGGATATGCGTCTATTCCAGTAGTGCTGGCGGCCTGGCTCTACCGCATTCCGGTAATGATTCACGAGTCCGACGCGGTTCCCGGAACCGCTAATCAGATACTGGCCAAATTTTCCCAGCGGATAGCCGCGGCCTATCCTTCAGCGGAGCAGTACTTTCCGCACTCCCAAGTGGTGCTTACCGGCAATCCGGTCCGCTCTGAAGTGTCCAAAGGAAGTGCTCATTCCGCCCGGACGAAATTTGAATTTACTGAATCAAAACCTGTGATATTGGTAATGGGAGGAAGCCAGGGAGCTCAAATCATCAATCGGGCAATTGTTAAAATTCTTCCGCGTCTTTTGGAGCGCGCTCAAGTTGTTCATCAGACCGGAGAAAAAAATTATGATGAAGTGGTTCATTTAGCGGCAGAATACGGAATTAAAGCGGGAAGAGAGGGATACGCGCCGGTAAGATTTTTAGGCATAGATGACTTAAAAAATGTTTACGCGGCAGCCATGCTTGTCGTCAGCCGGGCGGGAGCTAATTCCATCGCTGAAATTGCCGCCAATGGAAAAACGGCTGTTCTTGTTCCTCTGGAAAATTCTGCCAATGATCATCAGCGAATGAATGCTTATGAAATTGCGCGGATTGGTGGTGCGCTGGTGCTGGAAGAAACTAACTTAGGCGAAAATATTTTACTGGATAAAATAATAATGCTTTTGGACGATGAAGAGTTGCGAGGCGCGATGGGCCAAAAAATTCGCGTTTTCCATCACTCCGATGCGGCGGAAAAAATCGCGGACGGGTTAATTGAACTAGTTCACTAATGAATCGCGAATGGCAAAACAATATTCGCGAATATAGTTTTAACATTTGCGCTGATTCGCATGTTTAATTTATCAAAAATCAAGAAAGCTTATCTTATCGGCATCAAAGGAGCCGGCATGACCGCCGTGGCGCAGATTTTGAAATCGCGCGGTATTGAAATTTCCGGTTCGGATACCAGTGAAAAATTTTACACTGATGAAATTTTAAAAAGCAACCGCATCCCTTTTGTGGAAAAATTTTCGGCTGAAAATGTGCCCAGTGATAACGATGTTATTATTTACTCCACCGCCTATTTGGAGAAAAATAATCCGGAGATGGCAAGAGCAAAAAAACTGGCTATTCCGCTAGTGAGTTATCCAGAAGTATTAGGAATGTTATTTCAAGAGAAAATAGGGATTGCTGTTTGCGGCACTCACGGAAAAACAACAACCACGGCAATGCTTGCTGAATGTCTGCGCCTGGCGGGGGCAGAGCCAAGCGCCATTGTAGGAAGCAAAGTTATTGGATGGGGAGGAGGAGCGCTTTCCGGAAAAGGCCGGTATTTCGTGGCCGAGGCGGACGAATATCAGAATAAATTCCAGTATTACAATCCTTTTGCGGTAGTGCTCACCAGCGTTGATTGGGATCACCCGGATTTCTTCCCGACATTTACCGAATATAAAAGCGTTTTTGAAAACTTCGTGGCCAAAATTCCGCGCCACGGATTTTTGGTTTCCTGGGGAGACAGTTCAGATGTTTTAGATATCGTGAAAGAGGCTGAGTGCCAAGTGTTGAAATACGGATTTAGAGAAGATAATGACATAATTATATCAAATATCAAATATCAAATATCAAAATCCGGACAAAACATTCAAGTTTTTGAAATTACTCAAAATGATAATCTGCTGGGAAGTTTTGAAATACAGCTTATTGGGAAACACAACATTCTCAACGCCGCGGCGGCTGTCGCCACTTGCCATAAATTAAATATTGATATTGATAAAGTACGCAAGGCGCTTAGAAATTTCCAGGGAACGGCGCGGCGTTTTGAGCATATTGGTAAAAAAAACAGCGCGATTTTGATAGATGATTACGCCCATCATCCGGAGGAAATAAAAGTTACCCTGAAAGCCGCGCGGGAAATTTATCCGGGAAAAAACATCATCACCGTTTTTCATCCTCACACATATACGCGCACTAAGGCGCTGCTTTCCGAATTTTCTCAAAGTTTTGATGATGCTAATAAAGTTATAGTCATTGACATTTACGGCAGCGCGCGCGAAATTCAGGGAGGAGTTTCCTCAAAAGAGCTGGTTGATCTGATAAATAAATACGATCACGACAAAGCCGAATATATTCCGACGATTAATGAAGTTATTGATAATTTAAAAGATGCGCTTGGCGAAAATGATGTTGTGATTTCCATGGGAGCGGGGGATGTTTGGAAGGTAACTTCAGGTTTGCGAACTAACTGACAGATGTTAAAACATATCAGCAGGTGTTTACTACCGTATAACAGTATACGGTAGTAAGGGTAAATTATTATTTATTGGATCTTCAATTTAATTCGAGATGATAATGTATAAAATGCAAAAGCGTATCTATAATTTAACTCCCGAAGAAGTATTGAAGAAATTCAATGCTTCTTTAAATGGTCTTTCAGAAGAAGAATTAAAAGCGCGGCTTAAAATTTACGGCTGGAATCAGATTGAAAAAAAAGCGCGGTGGAAGTGGCTGAAACTCATCTTTAATCAATTTAACGACGCACTGGTTTTGATCTTGCTAGTCGCGGCGTTTTTGGCGCTGCTTTTTCATGAATACCGCGACGTAACGATAATTTTGATTATCGTTTTTATTAACGCGCTCATCGGATTTTTCCAGGAATTCAAGGCCGAGCGCATCTTGGATAGCATTAAAAAGTTTACCACTGATAAGGCACTGGTGATTCGCGGCAGCATAAAAAAGGAAATTGACTCGCGCTGGATAGTGCCAGGAGACATAATTTTTTTAACAGCGGGTGATAATATTCCGGCCGACGGTTATCTTCTGGAAAGCTACGGACTGCGCGTCAACAGTTTCATTTTTACCGGTGAGTCAAAACCGGAAACAAAGTCCTCCAAAGTTCTAGCGGATGAGAACATAGTATTGGCCGATGTTGACAACATGATTTTTATGGGTGAAACCGTGACGACAGGAGAAGGAAGATTTGTCGTGACTGCAACAGGAATGAATACAGAACTGGGAAAAATTGCAGGCCTTACCCAGAAAGTGAAAGACGAGTTGACACCGCTTCAGAAACAAATGCGAAAACTGGGCAAGGACGTCACTATTTTGGCAGTGCTCATTGGGATATTGGTAATGATCGCCGGCCAATATTTCAAATTATCATTATATGAAAACTTCCTGTTTGCTTTAGCGCTTGCCGTTTCGGTAGTGCCGGAAGGACTTCCAGCAGCGATTTCAGTGGCTCTTTCACTGGGAATGAAACGCCTGCTCAAGAGCAATGTTTTAGCCAAAAAGCTGAACGCTGTGGAAACACTGGGGTCAGTTTCTGCGATTTGCACCGACAAAACCGGAACAATTACCAAAAATGAATTGACGGTAACGAAAATTATAATTGACAACCGAATTATTAATGTAACTGGCGAGGGCTATAAACCGGAAGGAAAATTCAGCATTAACGGAAAAATAATTAATGCTCAGGAAATAAGAAATTTTGATTTGCTTTTTAAAATCGGAACGCTTTGCAACGACGCTAGTTTAGTGAAAGAAAATGGCACCTATAAAATCCTGGGCGATCCGACAGAAGGAGCAATAATTGTAGCCGGCAAGAAATTTAATCCAAAGGATGGCATATACGAAATCGGCGAGTATAAGATTAATGAAAATCCCTTCTCTCCCGAGCGGCGAAAAATGAGTGTAGTATTCCGGAATAAAAACACAGTTTCTTATGTCAAAGGATCGCCGGATGTGATGCTGGATTTGTGTGTTCAAAAAATGGCTGGCGATAAAATAGTTGGGTTTACCCAAGAGGAGAAAGAAAAAGTGAAAGCAATTTATAATGAAATGTCTTCCCGGGCGCTTCGCGTTCTTGCTTTTGCTTATAGGAATTTAGATGAGTTTCCTGAAAATAAGTACCTTGAGGAAAGTGAGAGAAATTTAATCTGGGTTGGCATGATGACTATGATTGATCCGCCGCGGAGAGATGTAGCGCGGGCAATCGGACAATGCAGAAGTATGGGAATTAGAGTAATTATGATTACGGGGGATTATGAAGTGACGGCGCGGGCGATTGCCGAGCAAATAAAACTTATAAACAGAGAAACTGAGCAACTAAGCAACGATAATCTGGTTATTAATGGAAAAACATTAAACACATTAAGCGACAAGGAAATTTATAATAAAATTAAAAACGGCGCGCGTGTTTTTGCCAGAATTGCCCCGGAACAAAAACTGCGAATTGCCAATATTTTGAAAAACAACCATGAAGTTATTGCGATGACCGGAGACGGCGTTAATGATGCGCCGGCGCTCAAGCGCGCCGACATTGGAGTGGCAATGGGGATTATTGGCACGGATGTTTCCAAAGAAGCTTCAGATATGATTTTATTAGATGATAATTTTGCTTCTATTGTGGAAGGAATAAAAGAGGGGCGCACTATATTTCAAAATCTCAAAAAATTTGTTCATTATGTTTTTACCTCGAATGGAAGCGAATTGTTTACTGTGGTGTTTGGAGTTTTGCTGGGCATTCCATCGCCAATAACCGCCATTCAAATTTTAGCCACCGATCTCGGAACCGATATTTTTCCATCTTTTTCGCTAGGCATTGAGCCGGCCGAGCCGGATCTGCCGGCTCGCCTCGATAAGACCGAGTCGGAGCAGGCTGCCGGAGAAAAAAATAAAATAATAAGCAGCAAGCAAAAAGTGATGACATGGAAAGGTTTTCGGAGGATAATTTATATAGGAGTGATTATGGCAACGGGGGCAGTAGCGGCATTTGTCTGGTCTATGCTTCGGGGCGGCTGGTACTTTGGAGAATCAATCGTGTCCGATTCTTTGCTCTATATACAATCTACAACCGCGGCCTACGCGGTCATATCCATGACTCAAATGGCAAATCTTTTACAATCCCGAAGTGAAAACTTGTCGCCTTTTAAACTAGGATTTTTTAAAAATAAATACGCCATCGGCGCGATATTTATTTCTGTCGGAATTCTGCTATCCTTTATATATCTTCCATTTTTCCAAAAATATCTCCACATGCATCCGATTGTGTGGCAGGACTGGCTGATTGTCATTGTAACCACCCTTTTGGTATTTTTATGGGAAGAAGCAAGGAAAGCAGAGGAGCGTTAAATTGCTATATGGTTAAATTGTTACATTGTTGAAAGTTTTTTTATGCTGGAAATTAAAAAAAATGTTTTAATGAAAAATTATACCACCTTCCGCATCGGCGGACCGGCGAAGTTTTTCGCGGAGGTAAAAAGTAAGGAAGAGCTACTTGAAGCGTTAAAATATGCAAAGGATAATAAGCTTGATTTTTTTATCCTTGGCGGGGGCAGTAATTTACTAGTGAGCGACAAAGGATTCAGTGGGATTGTAATTAAAATACATGATACATCATACATGATACATAATACTTTGATAAAATGTGACGCCGGAATTCCACTCGCGCTTGTTGTTAATTTAGCCACACAAAATAGTTTATCCGGCATGGAATGGGCGGCGGGGATTCCGGGAACAATCGGTGGAGCTATAAGAGGCAACGCAGGAGCGTTTGGGGGTTGTGTGGCGGATGTGATTGACACAGTCAAGGCCTTGGATACTAACAACTTACAACCTGTAACCTACCGCAAAGAAGATTGCCAGTTTAAATATAAAAACAGCATTTTTAAGCAAGATCCGAATCTGATAATTATGTCGGCAATAATTAAACTGCAATCAGGAAATAAAGAGGAGAGCCAAAGGAAGATTCAGGAAATTATTGCTAAAAGATCAACCCGGCATCCTTTGGACTTGGGAAGCGCCGGGTCGTTTTTTATGAATCCGGTGGTGGCAAGTGAAGAATTATGTAAGAAATTTGAAGAGGAAAGTGGCAGCTGCTGTGAAGGGAGAAGAATTCCAGCCGCCTGGCTTGTTGATCAGTCAGGTCTCAAGGGCAAAAAAATCGGCGGAGCAATGGTAAGTGAAAAACACACCGGCTTCATTGTTAACACTGGTAACGCTACTGCTGAAGATGTTATAATACTGGTAAGTTTAATTAAGCAGCAGGTGAGGGATAAATTCGGGGTGGAGTTAATAGAAGAAGTACAGTATCTCGGGTTCTAGTCTTTACGAATTACGAATTTTGTACGAATATACAAATATTTTTTTAATTAGTATATTAGTATTTGATTAGTAATTAGTAAAAATTTACTCAATATGACAGTTGAAGACATGAAGTTTATGCGCTTATTTTTTAAAGGCGTGAAGATCGACGAGCGCACGGAAGAATATATTAGAAAGCGGCTGGCAACTATTCAGCGGTTTCTCCCTAAAATTTTGCGGGCAGAAGTTGAAATAGACCTTGATAAAAAAGGAAAATTTCGAGTGGAGGTGATGTTAAAAACACCATATCGGCTATACCGGGCTGAAGATATAACTGAAAGCATCGAGGGCTCTGTTGATTCTGTCGCAGAGGATCTCAGGACTCAGATTAATCGAAGCAAAGATCGTCTAATATCACTTCGTCGCCGCGGCGGGCGGTCTATCAAGAAAAAAGCGGTGATTGACGAAAACGCGCGGTTTTGAGTATATATCGAGGTTCAACCCCCATAATTTACTGTGCTGTGCATAACCTGAATTTTGCCAATTTTTTCGTGGTAAAATAGAGAATAGCTAATAATAACCAACTTTACTTCCATATTACCTAATATGGTAGCAGAACAAAAAACAAATATGCAAACCCAAATCAAAACCTGGCTGGGAGTGGTAATTATTATCATCTTGGCCATCACTGCGGGTGTATTTGTCTGGCTGGCGCAGAAGAATCAACCGGAAATAATTTCGCCTCCGATACAGCCACCGATTAGCAAGAACCAGAAATTCTGCACCCAGGAAGCAAAAATTTGCTCCGACGGAACCTCCGTCGGCCGCACCGGACCCAACTGCGAATTCGCGCCGTGTCCCAGTGAGACGAATTGTGCCAAAGAAGGGGAAAGCATTGGAGCGGTATATCCAGGAGTGGTGCTAAAAGAGTGTTGCGATGGACTAACGCCGATTATTCCCAAAAACATAGTTGGCACGCAGGGAATCTGCACGAAGGTGAATAATTAAATTTCCACTTTCAAATTCACAAACTAGCACTACCATAGATATATGGAAGAAAATATAAAAGCCCCTCATCTTTGACCTGGGAGGCTTTTTTTGGTATGATTATTGGGTTATAATTGGTAGTGTCATCCCGAACTTAATTCAGGATCTAATTAGATTCCGGATCGAGTCCGGAATGACAAATTTCATTATGTCCCTATTTAAAAAAGTTTTTGGCTCTAATGAAAGAGAACTGAAAAAACTTCGGCCGCTAGTGGAAAAAATCAACGTGCTGGAGCCGGCTGTTAGCAAGCTTTCCGACGAAGAGCTGAAAAATAAAACAACTGAATTTAAAGAACGTTTAAATCCGCCAGCCAGTGGAGGCGAGGCGCTGGATGATTTGATTCCCGAGGCCTTTGCGGTAGTTCGTGAAGCCGCCAAACGTGTTATTGGCGAGCGGCATTTTGACGTGCAACTTATGGGCGGAATTGTGCTTCATCAAGGAAAAATCGCCGAGATGAAAACCGGTGAAGGAAAAACACTAGTATCAACGCTTTCGACATATTTAAACGCGCTTACCGGAAAGGGAGTGCATATCGTGACAGTCAATGATTATCTGGCCAAGCGTGACTGCAATTGGATGGGAGCAATATATCACGCTCTGGGAATTTCCACCGCCTGCATCGTTCATGACACCTCTTATCTTTATGAACCAAAAATTGTTGATGCCGATGAAGTAAGCGTGGAAATGGAAAACCTCAAACCCGTTTCGCGCCGCGAGGCCTACAGTGCCGATGTTACTTACGGAACCAATAATGAATTCGGTTTTGACTATCTTCGCGACAATATGGTTCCGGGTTTAGATCAAATGACCCAGAGAGAATTAAGCTACGCTATTGTGGATGAAGTGGATTCTATTTTAATTGACGAAGCGCGTACTCCTCTTATTATTTCCGCTCCCGACACGGAATCCACTAAGCTCTATCGTGAATTCGCGCGAATCGTTCCGCGGCTGAAAGTCAAAGATGACTACGAAGTGGATGAAAAAATGAAAGCGGTAACTCTCACTGAAAAAGGCATTACTAAAGTAGAAGAACTGCTGGGAATCGGAAATATTTACGAGCCGGGAAAAATAACTTATGTTCATCATCTGGAGCAGTCGCTAAAAGCCAATGTTATTTTCAAACTTGACCGCGATTACGTTGTGAAAGACGGGCAGGTGATTATCGTTGACGATTTCACGGGGCGCTTGATGCATGGCCGCCGCTACTCCGAAGGACTTCATCAGGCCATTGAGGCCAAAGAAGGAGTAGAGGTGCAAAAAGAATCGCGCACCTTGGCCACCATTACTTTTCAAAATTATTTCCGGATGTATGGAAAACTAGCGGGAATGACCGGAACAGCGGTAACCAGTGCGGAGGAGTTTTCCAAAGTGTACAAACTGGAGGTGATGGAAGTTCCAACCAACAAGCCAATGATCCGCAAGGATTTTCCTGACGTTGTGTACAAAAGCGAAGAGGGCAAATTCAAGGCGATTGTTGAGAAAATAAGGGAACTTCATCAGGCCGGCCAGCCGGTGCTGGTGGGAACCATCGCCATTGAAAAATCAGAGTATTTGAGCGAACTTCTTTCCCGGGAGGGAATTACGCATGAGGTTTTAAACGCCAAGCACCATGAAAAAGAAGCTAATATTGTGGCCAAAGCAGGGCAAAAAGGAGCAGTAACTATCGCCACTAACATGGCTGGGCGGGGTACTGATATTAAACTGGGAGAAGGCGTAAGAGAACTGGGCGGACTTTGCATAATTGGAACCGAACGCCATGAAGCCCGCCGGATTGATAACCAGTTGCGGGGACGCGCTGGCCGCCAAGGCGATCTGGGCGCGTCTCAATTTTACGCTTCGCTCGAAGATGAATTGATGCGCCGATTTGGCGGTGATAAGCTGCACAATATGATGAATACCCTAGGACTACCCGAAGATCAGCCGATTCAGAACGCCATTATTTCCAAATCAATCGAAAGTGCGCAGTCAAAAATAGAAGGATTTAACTTTGATATCCGCAAACACGTTTTGGATTATGACGATGTGATGAATAAGCAGCGCGAAGTTGTCTACAAAAAGCGACGCCAGATTCTTGAACTGGAGGAAACAAAAAACGAAATTTTCAACTTTCTTTCGGAGGAGCTGGAAAAAATTGTTTCCCTCTATTGTACCAAAGAGGATTACCAATGGAATACCGAAGGCATTATTGCGGAAGTCAGCACAATTTTTCCTCTTAACGGCGATGATAAAAAACAATTAGATATAATCCGGGACGATAAGTCAAAAGACGATGCCGAAAAAATCAATTCCCTGATTGAATATCTTTTAGGACAGGCGAAGAAAGTTTACAATCAAAAAGAGAAGGAAATTGGAGAAGAAACAATGCGCCAGGTTGAGAAAATGATAATTCTCCAAACAATCGACATGCTTTGGATGAACCATCTGGACGAGATTGATTATCTGCGCCAAGGGATAGGACTGCGCGGTTACGGCCAGAGAGATCCTTTGATTGAGTACAAAAGGGAAGCGTTCAATATGTTTTCCCACTTAATGGATAATGTCCGGTCCACCATTGTGCGGACAATATTCAGAATTAGCCCGGTCCGGCGGGAAGGCGAGCAGCGTGAATTAACGGAGCGGCAGAACTTACAGTTTAAGGGAGCAAATGATGCGGTAGAACAGTTTGGAGCGGCTAAGGAAATGCAGTCCTCTTCAGGCGGGGAAGCAAAAAGTGAAGCCAAACAGAAGCCAATTATAAATAAAAACAAAGTGGGCCGCAACGATCCCTGCCCGTGCGGGAGTGGCAAAAAGTATAAGAAGTGTTGTGGAGCGTAGGGATAGAAATATGGCATACAATCCAGAAAAACCATATAAAAATCAAATTTTAGGGCTGATTAAGAAAACCTGGCATACGCCCTATGTTTCTGTCCAGGAAGGAACATACACGGTGTTTAAGAGAAAATTTGATTATTCTGAAATCGATCATACCGATGGGATAGGTACGAAAGGAATTTACCACTGGGGTAGACGCACTTTTCGGAACGCAGTTTTAGACGCCTTAGCGATGAATTTGAATGATTTAGCAATGGCGAGGGCGATCCCATATAAACTTCAATGTCATCTTATTGTGCCAAAAGATGATAACAGAGCAATATTAGAGATTATGAAGAATCTGGTAGCGGAGTGCAAAAAACGCAATATTGTGATTACCGGCGGGGAAACGTCTATTCAGAATAATATACAAGGTCTTGACATCAGTCTGACAGTTAGTGGTTTTGTAAAAAGCGAGAAGCAAAATCAGTTTCGGGTTGGTGATGTATTGGTAGGCTTGGCAAGTAATGGAGTGCATTCAAACGGTTTTACAACGGTACGAAAGACGCTAGGTAACAGATTTTCCGAAGCATTCACAGAGCCAACAAAGATATATATAGAAATGCTACAAGCCATTCAGGAAAAGTACGTTGTTCATGGCATGATGCATATAACAGGCGGTGCTTTCACAAAGCTGAAAAGTTTGCTTTCTAAAGCCGATGCGATTATTACGAAAAATCATTCATTGAAACCTCAAGCTATATTCAGGAAGCTATATACACACGGGATCACAGATAAAGATATGTACAGGACTTTCAACTGTGGAATAGGGTTTGTGTTGTCAACCCCCAAAGATGACGCATTAAAAGTTGTTTCCGGAATAAAAGGCGCAGATATAATCGGAAAGGTAATACCAGGGACGGGCAAGGTGAGAATTACCTCAATTTTTAGCGGTAAAGAGATAAAACTTTAAGAGAATTACTGCGGGAGCGGTAAGAAGTATAAGAAGTGCTGCGGAAAATAAAGTGTAGTTATGAAGATTATCCAAACAGTTGCAATAATCCAAAAAGGAGATGAAATTCTTCTCGGCATGAAAAAGCGCGGTTTTGGAGCTGGAAGATGGAATGGTTTTGGCGGGAAATTAAAAGAAAATGAAAATGTAATTCAAGCAGCGCAAAGGGAGCTTAAAGAGGAAACCGGGATTGATACAGAAAATTTAATTGAAATGGGCATTATTGAATTTGAATTTAAGAGGAATCCTGATATCCTTGAAGTTCATTTTTTAAAAGGAACAGATTTTTCCGGAGCGCTGGTAGAAACAGAAGAAATGAAACCCGCTTGGTTTAAAATTAATGAAATCCCCTACGACTCAATGTGGCCGGATGATAAATTCTGGCTGCCGCTGTTTCTGGAAGGAAAAAAATTTTGCGGTAAATTCTTATTTGATAATTATAATAAAATCATTAAACATAAACTTGAGATCGTAGATAAGTTACAATAGCTGTTTCCATATATCAATATATGAAAAGACAATACCGCATTCTAGTATACGGTATGATGGACAAGTAAGGAATAAAGGGTAAAAAAGAAAAGCATGAAACCAAAATTTTCCTTTGAAAAATCAGTCGGTGGAGTAATATTTTTTCAGGAGGAAAACACTATAAAATATCTTCTTCTCCATTATGAGTCAGGCCATTGGGATTTTCCTAAGGGCCATGTTGAAAAAGGAGAAAGTGATGGAGAAACGCTGAAAAGGGAAATTCAGGAGGAAACCGGGATTACTGGCGTTGGGATTATCCCGGGATTTAAAAAACAGATTAGATATTTTTACCGGGCCGGCAAGGAAGAAAAAGAAAAAAGGATAAAAGAGGGCATTGGCACAAGCATTATCAAAAGGGTAATATACTACCTTGCCGAAACCAAAACCAAAGAAGTAAAAATTTCTTTTGAGCATATCGGCTTTGAGTGGCTGGCATACGACAACGCGTTAGAGAGAATTACCTACAAAAATTCAAAAGAAGTTTTAAAAGAAGCTAATGATTTTTTGATAAATAATAAGCAGTTGAGCATTCTATAAACTTAAAAATTGCACATCAAATGTCATTCCTGCCTCTGAGCCGGAATCCAGAACAAATTTTTCTAGATTCCGCATCAAGTGCGGAATGACATTAAAAAACCCCCCATGACTTACAAAGGCGGAGAATATTCATTCAATGAATTATTAAAAGAGCTGAAACAGCGGGCTAAAAAAGAATTGATACAATCCGACTACGAGTACCTGGAGTTAATTGACGGACTAATCGAAGAAAAGAAAAGCCAGGGTTATTTTTCGGAAGACGAGGATATGGAGCAACTCAAAAGCGATCTGGAAATTATGTGGCCGGAAGTGGAAAAATATTTGCAGGATGAAAAATAGTTTTAATAGTCAGGCCATTCTTGATAAATTATTTAAGCCGGGATATTATATTAAAAGATGAATATCAGGAAAAAAATCAAGATTAAATTTGCAGGAGTTTTATTTCTTGGCATAATTGCCGGGCTGATTTCGTATCCTCAAGCAATGAAATTCGCGCCGCCGTTTTATAATGCGCTTAATAAACTTAAGATAAATTTAGGCCTGGATCTTCAGGGCGGAATACATTTGGAATATAAAGCCGATGTTTCCAATGTTGAAAAAAGCAAAGTTAACGATGCTCTTCAGGGGGCGCAGGACGTGATTGAGCGACGCATTAATGCTTTTGGCGTCGGCGAACCGTTAGTGCAAACAGCGCAATCAGGAGGAGAACGTCGGATTGTTGTAGAACTGCCCGGAGTGAAAGACATTGAAGAGGCAAAAAAAAGAATAAAAGACACGCCTTTTTTGGAATTTAAAGAAGAGACCAGTCCCGAGGAATTGGCCAAAACCCAGGAATTATTCAATTCCTTGAATGAGCAGACAAAAAAACAGGCAGAGGATATCCTTCAGCGCGCGCTGGCCAGTGAAAATCTTGAGGACTTGGCAAAGCAGTACAGTCAGGATCCCGGCTCTAAGGACCAGGGTGGTGATCTGGGTTTTGTGAAGAAAGGGATTTTTGTTCCTGAATTTAACAAAATTTTATTTGAAGAAAATTTAAAGCCGGGCGAAATTTACCCCAAGCTGGTTGAATCCCAATTCGGCTGGCATATTATTAAATTTATTGAATCGCGCGGGGAAGGGGATAATCTGGAGGTGCATAGCCAGCATATTCTTTTTGCCAAGCAGTCGGCGGAGATGGTTCCTGATTTGAAATATAAATCAACCGGGCTTTCAGGAAAAAATCTCAAAAGTGCCGCGGTGACCTTTACCAGCCAGGGCTTGAGTGAGCCGCAGGTTTCCCTGAAATTCGACGCAGAAGGGACAAAACTTTTCGCGGAACTTACTAAAAAAAATCTGGGGAAAACCATCGCTATTTATCTTGATGGCACAGTTATTAGTGCCCCAGTGGTCCAGGCGGAAATCGCCAATGGTGAAGCTGTTATCACGGGAGATTTTTCCCAGGAGGAAGCAAAAGAATTGGCTCAACGTCTCAATGAAGGAGCGCTTCCGGTACCACTCACGTTAGTCGGCCAGCAAAGCGTGGAAGCGTCACTGGGAGCCGAATCTCTGAAAAAAAGTTTTGTGGCTGGCCTGGTGGGACTGGCGGCGGTGATGATCTTTATGATTTTTTATTACCGGTTCCTGGGAGTGGTGGCAGTGATAGCTCTTCTTATTTACACCTGCATAATGGTTTCCATCGTAAAATTATCCGGAACTTTCACTCCCTGGCCGATTACTCTTACCCTTTCCGGAATCGCCGGCTTTATTCTTTCCATCGGAATGGCGGTTGATGCCAATATCCTGATATTTGAAAGAACTAAAGAAGAAATCCGAAGGGGGAGAGGCATTATGAACGCACTGGACGAAGGATTTAAGCGCGCCTGGACGTCCATCCGCGACGGCAATGTTTCTTCCATTATTACCTCTTTCATTTTAATTATGATGGGAACCGGCTTTGTTAAGGGATTCGCCGTGATGCTGATTGTCGGAGTGCTGATTTCGATGTTCACGGCAGTGACGATTTCAAGAACGTTGCTTAGGGTTTTGGTGGGAGAGTGGATAATGGATAAGCTGTGGATGATGGGGATTTCTGAAAAATCAAAAATCAAAAATCAAAATGAAAAATGACAAGGTAAAAATGATAATCGCAGTGCGATACAATAATTTTGATATTTGATTTTTTATTTTTGATATATGTTTGATATTATCTCTAAAATAAAATACGCCTACATATTCTCTGGAATACTAACAATCTTGAGCATACTTAGTTTGTTCGTTTGGGGATTGAATTTCGGCATTGATTTTAAAGGCGGAACGTTGATGGAAGTTCAGTTCAGCGCAGCTGCTCCGGGGGTCTCGGAAATTCAGGAGAAACTTAAAGAGGTACAAGTTCAGGATCTCACTATCCAGCCTAGCCAGGTAAGTTCCGTGATTTTGCGCTATTTGGCTTCAGACGAGACGCACAACGAACAAGTGCTTGAGAAACTGCGCGAATTTGATCCCGGCGCCAAACAGCTGAAAGTTGACTTCATCGGTGCTTCTGTTTCCGATCAGATCAAAAAGAACGCTATTTGGGCGATTCTGCTGGCAGTGGTGGGGATTGCGCTCTATATTGCTTGGGCTTTTCGCAAGGTCTCGCGGCCTGTTTCTTCCTGGCAATATGGGATAAACGCGGTTATCGCGCTTATTCACGACATCTTGATTACTTCTGGTGTTTTTTCAGTGCTGGGGCATTTTTTCCAAGTGGAGATCGGCGTTCCTTTTATAGCGGCGCTGCATACATCTCTTACAGTCATTATTACGCTTCTGGCAATTTATATTTTTGGCGGGGAGTCAGTCAAATTATTTTCCCTCGCGCTTTTGATCGGGATAACTTTCGGAACCTATTCTTCAATTTTTATCGCCTCGGCATTATTGGTTACCAGTTATAATCTAAAAGTTAAAACCCGTTAACTCGCGAACTCGTTAACCGGACAATAAATAACCAGATAGCAATGTGGAATCCGTTAAAAAAATTTAAAAAATCAGATGATCCTAATAAAATGGGAATATTACAGCGTTTGGCAATGAAAAGAGTGATGTCGATGAGTGAAGAAGAAAGAAAAAAGTTGGCGGAAAAGGCAATGTCGCCGGAAAACATCACCAAAAACAAGGATAAAATTCTGGAAGTATTAGAACAGATGAAAGCTAGCGGACAACTTACTGAAGAACAAGTGGAAGAGGCTAAAAGGAAATTAAACCTTTAAATCAATTCGTATTCTTTAAGAAAGCAAAAAGGCAGAAAATATCTGCCTCTTTTTATGCCATTCGGAAAGAAAGAACTACCTCCATTTGGAGGTGAAGCGGGAGGGAGGATTCGAACCTCCCCCCAGAAGTGGTCCCCCTAGGCTCCCAAGGAACTCCCGCACATTGATTTTAGCTTTCTTAATTTAATTATATTGCGTCTGCCTGAAAGTGCAATACACCTTTTCTTTTTCGGAAAAATGCACTAAAATAGGAAAGAAAGGGCATTTAGCTCCCCGTACATCCCGCTTGAGCGGGAAACGGGGCAAATAGCTGGCTGCTAATAAATGGGCACATAGCTCAGCCTTGCCCCGCACCATTTGGGCACATAGCTCAGTTGGTTAGAGCGCTGCATTCACATTGCAGAGGTCACTGGTTCGAGTCCAGTTGTGCCCACAATTGCAAAAAATAAACCGTGCTGATACTATAAGGTTATGGACAAAGATTTTGAGTCAAAAGTTGAAGAAATTCTAACTCGCGGAGTAAGCGAGGTGATTGACCGCGAACATCTTAAAAAGTGTCTTTTAAAAGGGGAAAAATTAAGAATAAAACACGGTGTTGATCCAACAACTCCCGATTTACATTTGGGATATGCAGTAGTTTATCGGAAATTAAAGCAACTTCAGGATTTGGGCCACCAGATAGTTTTTTTAATTGGCGATTTTACCGGCCGTTTTGGCGATCCGACGGACAGAGAAAAAATAAGGGAGATGAAAAAGAAAGAAGATGTAAAAGAACTTGCGAAAAATTACATTAATCAATTGGGAAAAATTTTGGATATTAAAAAAGTTGAAGTACGCCATAACGGTGAATGGTACGATAAAATGTCGGCCGAAGAACTGCTTAAATTAATGTCGAAATTTACTACCAGAAGGATGCTTGAGCGTGATATGTTTAAAGAAAGAGATAGAAAAGGATTAGAAATTGGACTGCACGAGCCAGTATATCCAGTTCTTCAAGGATATGATTCGGTGATGCTCAAATCCGACCTCACGGTCATCGGTAGCGATCAAAAATTTAATGAACTTCAAGGAAGAAAAATTCAGGAAATTTATGGTCAGGAACCGCAAGATATTATTATCATGCCTGTTTTAGCTGGCACCGACGGCAAGCAAAAAATGAGCCAGAGTTTGGGAAATTATATCGGCCTTACTGAAGACTCTGATCAAATGTTTGGAAAAATTATGTCTATTCCTGACACTTCAATAACAAATTATTACGAACTTTGTACAGATGTTCCAATGGAAAGCATAAAAAAGATTGAAAAAGATATGAAATCGGGCAAATTAAATCCGCGCGACGCGAAGCTTGATCTGGCGCAGGAAATTGTGAAAATTTATCACGGAGAAGATAATGCCAAAAAAGCAAGGGAATATTTCATTAAGACATTTTCAGAGCGTAAAACGCCGGAAAATATTCCAGAACAAGTTATAGAATGGGTTGAGGCTTACAATGCGCATCAAAACGTTATGGATTTTATGGTTTCAGCCAAACTTGCAACCAGCAGAAGCGACGCAAGAAGAAAAATTGAACAGGGCGGCGTATCAATTGATGGAAAAAAAGTTATTGCAGGAGAATTAATTTTAACACCGGAAATATATGATGGCAAAGTGGTGAAAGTTGGAAAAATACATTTTGTAAAAATAAAATTCAAATAAATGCTGGAGCAGAAAATTTTAAATATCAAAACGCAGGCATTTCAGGATACGAAAGACGCCAAAACGGGAGCGGATGTTTTGAATTTGCGCGTGAAATATTTAGGGCGAAAAAGCGAATTCAACAAGATTTTGAAAGGCCTCAAGGACTTGTCCGCTGCGGAAAAAAAGTTGATCGGGCCGCTGGCTAATTCAGCAAAAAAAGAAATAGAACAGGAGCTTCAAAGAGCCGAAAAAGCGATCAAGGCGAAGAGTTTTGACGCGAAAAAAGAGAAAATTGACGTGACCATACCAGGAAGAAGAGTTAAGCGCGGCCATCTTCATCCACTCACTAAAATCCAAAATGAGATAGAAGACATTTTTGCTTCGATGGGATTTGAAATTGCCGACGGGCCGGAAGTGGAAACGGAATGGTATAATTTTGACGCTCTTAATATTCCCGCTGATCATCCGGCAAGAGACGCGTGGGATACGTTTTTTATCAAAAATAAAAATGAAGGAAAATTATTATTGCGGACGCATACATCGCCCGTTCAGATACGATACATGCAGACGCATAAGCCGCCATTTCGCATTATCGTACCGGGAAAGTGTTTTCGCCATGAAGCGACTGACGCGGCTCACGAGCATACTTTTTATCAATTTGAAGCGCTGATGGTAGGCGATGATATTAGCGTTGCTCACTTAAAACACATTGCCCAGCAGTTTTTTTCCCGATTTTTCAAGAAGGAGGTAAAAATTCGGCTGCGCCCCAGTTTTTTTCCTTTCACCGAACCCAGCTTTGAATTTGATTTGAGCTGCACGGTCTGCTCCGGCAAGGGTTGTCCATCGTGCAAAGGCGGAGGATGGCTGGAAATGGGCGGAGCCGGAATGGTCAATCAAGCCGTTTTCGTCGCAGCAGGTTATCCGCGCAACCGCTACCAGGGATTGGCCTGGGGATTTGGCCTGGAGCGTTTGGCGATGATGAGATGGAAGATTGATGATATCCGGCTGTTTCATAGCGGGGATTTAAGGTTTATTAAGCAGTTCTAGTAATCTTTACAAATTACTAATTTAATACGAATATACTAATCATTTCTTAAAAATTCGTATATTAGTAAATAATTCGTAATTAGTAAAGAATTGTCATGAAATTTTCATATAATTGGTTGAAAGAATTAAGCGGAACGAAAAAGTCGCCAAAAGAATTGGCGGAGCTTTTGACAATGCGTTCATTTGAGGTTGAAGGAATTGAAAAAGCAAAAAGCGATAATGTTTTGGATATTAAAATACTGGCTGATCGGGGACATGATTGTTTAAGTCATATAGGAATTGCCAGGGAAATTACAGCACTCGAAGGAAAAAAATTTGTCTTACATTACGGAAAATCAAAAATCAAAAATCAAAAATCAAAAATTGTTAAGATAGATATTCAAGACAAGAAATTATGTCCTCGCTATATCGGCGCGGTAATGACGAATATAAAAATAGGGCCGTCGCCAAAATGGATGCAGGAACGATTAATTACTGGAGGATTAAGGCCGATAAACAATATAGTTGACGCAACCAATTATGTAATGCTGGAAACGGGACAGCCACTGCACGCATTCGATGCGGACAAAATCAAAGATCAAAAATCAAAAATCAAAATTATAATAAGGAAAGCGAAAAAAGGGGAGAAAATTAAATTGTTGGATGAAACGGAAAAAGTTTTAGCAGACGATGATCTAGTAATTGCTGATTCTCAAAAAGCCCTGGCTATTGCCGGGATTAAGGGCGGGGTGGAGGCGGAAATTGGCGAGAACACCCAAACGATCGTGCTGGAAGCGGCAAATTTCAATCCGACGGCCATTCGCAAAAGCCGGATTCGTCTGGGACTAAAAACCGATGCCTCCGACCGGTTTGAAAAAGAAATTGATCCCAATCTTGCGGAAATCGCAATGGCAAGAGTTGTCTGGATAATTGAGGAATTTGGCGGAAAAACGGAAGGAATGTTTGATGTTTATCCTTCCAAGGTGAATTCTTGGAAAATCAAGTTGGACCTGAATTATGTTAATAAACTTCTTGGAGAAAATATACCAGTCAAGGCGGTTACAAAAATATTAAAATCGCTCGGATTGCTGGTTACTGGTTACGGATCACAAGTTACGGTTACGGTTCCGACGTTCAGGATTGATTTAAAAACCCAGGAAGATCTGGTTGAAGAAATCGGAAGAATTTACGGATATGAGAAAATTAAGCCGCAAGCCCCTCACGCTCCGATTCAGGCGGCGGAGGTGAACGAGCAAAGGTTATTTGAGAGGGAGGTCAAAAATATTCTTGCGGGCAAAGGATTTTCGGAAGTGTATAATTATTCCTTCTACAGCGCGCGCGACGCGGGACTGGCCGGGCTGGGAGCGATCGAGCATCTGGAACTGGAAAATCCGATGAATCCCGATCAAGCGTTGATGCGGGTGAGCTTGATTCCTGGAATTTTGAAAAATATTAATCATAATCTGAAATATTTTGACGATTTTCGAATTTTTGAAATTGGGCGCGTATATTGGACAAATAAAACAATATTACCTGAAGAAAAAAATATGCTGGCGGGAGCGATTGTTATGGAAGAAAGCAGCAAGAAGGAAGCATTAAGCGGAGTTGAAAAAGCAAAAGGATTTTATGAATTAAAAAGTTATGCAGATGTATTGCTAAGCAGGATAGGAATTGATGATTATTATTTTGACACTTTTGACGCGGTGCCAAATGATTCATTTTCAACGCTCTGGCACGAGGGAAGGACAGCGGAAATAAAAATAGAAGGTCATGAAAAAGCCATTGGATTTTTGGGAGAAATAAATCCTTTTTTACTGGCCAATTTTGATATTCACAAAAGAGTGGCGTGTTTCGAATTTGATCTGGAAAAGTTGCAGGAAATATCCCAGTCGGAAAGAGAATATCAGCCGGTCAGGAAATATCCGGAAGTTATCCGCGATATATCCATGATCGCCCGGAGCAATGTACTGGTAGACGAAATTCTAGCTGCTATTCAAAAAGCTGGAGGAAATTTAGTTCTAGATGTTGACCTCTTTGACATTTTCGATTTTGCCGACAGCACATCCAGCTACGCTTTTCACATTATCTTCGGTGCGGAAAACCGGACGCTCAAAAGCGGGGAAGTGGATGAATTGATGAAAAAAATAAGTTCTGTGCTGGAAAAAGATTTAAAGGTTAAGGTAAGGAAATAAGTTTTATCACTTCCATATAAGGTATAAAGTTGTAATTACTATGTTATAAAAATAGAGGCCTGCTGCTCTATGAGCAACAGGCCTATTTAATTTCTATCGAAGTCGGACTTCGATAGATTTACTCTAAAAAAGCTCTTGTGACATCTGATGGGCTATTGAACTTTTTATAATCAACCTCAAATTTAATTTCATCTTCCTGTAAAATAGATGCCACAAAATCTGCTAACTGTCTGCACCAAATCTCCTTTCCCTTTACCCCTATTATGTAGGAGTTTGCTGGTGCAGTATCCTGTTCAGTTAAGATATATGAGTTCTTCTTTCTTTTATCCTTTCTAACCGAGTATCCTCCGGTTCCCAAAGGATAGAAACTCTTATCCTGATCCTCAATGAGTTTTTTTAATACTTCTTCATTTGTATTGGTCTTGAAAATTGTCATTGTAATTTCTTGCTACGCGGTAATTGTTTTCATCTTTCACCTCCAAATTGTTTATTGGCTTCTTTTTTTGTTCCCTTTAACCTCCAAGGACGGACTATTTTTACCGCTCCAACAGCAATCGCACTGGCTCCGGCTTCTTTCATAAGTCGCACGTCACCTCTTTTGTAAATACTCCCGGCAATTATCGGAAGTTCAATATCCGCCTTTCTTGCTCTCCAAATCCATTCAGCTGTTAGCTGTGTTTGCCAGGGTCCAGAATAGCCACCGCCCCCGTAATTATGAAGGGGTGATATTCCATTCTTGAATAATTTTTTTCTGAATTTTTCCGGAAGTTCGTAAAATGGATAGGTATTGGGTATGGAAAAAGCATCGCAAAATCCTGAATGAGCAAGCTTGACTGCCAAAAAAATGGGAATAAGAAGATTGAATTTTGCAATCAGCGGAACTCCTAAACCGTCCATTATTTCGAAGTGGAGCAAAGATTCTTTCGCAAGTTTTCGGGTGTCGTGACCAACGTTAGGACAACTTTCATTTATCTCAACAGCAATTTTAGCTTTAAGATCAGGAATTAACCTTTTAAGATGGGTTTTTATTCCTTTCATTTCTTCAATCCTTTGTTCCAAACTTTTCCCGATAACCATGACGGATATTACAAAGTTTTTAGTCATTTGCTGCCAAATGTTCCTGCTGATAAGATCATCAAGACCGGTATTAGTAAGTTCAACAGCATTGAGAACAAAAGACCTTAAAAAATCCACATAAATGCAGTCCGGAAGTTTATCGAGTGGTTGCAATGTTTCCTTATTGATTGGCATATTGCCGATTGTTTCTAGAAGCGTTGCGGTTTTTGAGATGTGCGTTATCCCATCCATTGTATAACCGGGAATGAACTTAAAATATTTGTCGTACGGCCAACCATCTTTGAAAAAATTCATACTTCCCGATGCTCCGAAAATATTTCCAAATTCAACTCCTCTCAGTTTCATAAATTCCTCCTATAATTTATGGTTTTATATCCAATTTTTATTCACTTTTTAAAAAACTGCCTAATTTCTTATAGCACAACCTTCATTTCTTGTCACTCTTGACAAAAATAGGTAATATGTGCTAATCTATGCTGTTACATATTCAGTAAATTTTTAGCTCAAAATTTAATGAAAAGCCCATCTCTTACCAAGGAGGCGCAAAAAGAAGAAAAAGATGTTTCTGGCGGTGATTTTTGCTTTCAAAAAGCCCTAAATGAGGTTACTTCCGGCTTTCCGGAACGTTCTCGCAGCATAATTTTGATGCGTTACGGGATCAGCCAGAAGAATCCGAAAACGCTTGAGGAAATCGGCAATTCCTACCGCGTTACCCGGGAAAGAATACGGCAGATAATCCGGGAAGTTATCAAAAAAGTTGAGGAGAAGAAAGAAAATCCCATTTTGCAGGAGGTAAGCAGAAAAATAACATTTACAGTAAACGAAAAGAGTGGTATAATAAAGAAAAAAGAACTGATAAAACTGCTTGGTAAGGGGAATGAAAAAGAGTCCGGAGCGGTTGAATTTTTCTTGGATTGCCTGAAAGACCCGGTAATGGCGGAAACCAAAGGCGAAATGGAAGAGTCCTGTATTCGGATTGAGTTTGACTTGGATTATTGGAAAAAAATAAAAGACATTGCCAAAAACGTTTTGGAAGCCGAGGGGAAACCAATTAATGACGATGAGTTGGCGAAGAAAATTTTACTCCAGGTTCCAGCCATAACCCGGAAAAAACTGTTTGATTACCTGGCTCCCTCAAAAGAAATCGTAAAAAATAATTTTGGAAAGTGGGGACTGGATAATTGGCCGGAAATTACTCCTAAAGGAACACGGGAGAAAGCGTATCTCATGCTCAAAGAAAGCGACCGGCCGCTTCATTTCAGAGAAGTCGCGTCTCTTATTGATCATTACAAGCTTAGCAAGAAAAAGACCCATCCCCAGACGGTTCACAATGAACTTATCAAAGACAGCCGCTTTGTGTTAGTGGGAAGAGGGGTTTACGCTCTGTCTTCCTGGGGATACAAAAAGGGAACAGTCAAGGAAGTGCTGGAGGAAATTTTAAAAAATAATAAAGGGCCGATGAAACGCGGGGATATACTCAATCAGATACTCAAAGTGCGCCAAGTCAAAAAATCGACGGTAATAATCAATCTTAATAATTTTTTTCTGAAAACTGGCAGAGATGAGTACACCATTCGCCGGTAAAAAACAAAAATAGTTAACAAAAAATTCAATGGATTTTTTTGTACAAATTTTTAAAGATCTCTTTGAAAACGCAAAAGCCATAGGGAACATATTTTCGTATGTCTGGTTTATCGTGTTGCCTATGGCTTTTTATTATTTGTTCAAAGTTCTGTGGCTGGAATATATTCGCACCCGGTACGGGAAATCCATTAAATACGTTCTTTTAGAGATCATTCCGCCGCGCAACGTTGAAAAAAGCCCCAAGCCGATGGAGTCGCTCTACTGGGGAATATCAGGAGTGTTAAAGACATTCAACGCTCTGGAAGAATTTGTAAAGGGAATGACCACCTTCAAATTCAGTTTGGAACTGATGAGCAGTGAAGGCACGGTCCATTTTTACATTAGGACCCCGGTGCAATTCCGCAATTTGGTTGAGGCCCATCTCTACGCCCAGTATCCGGACGCGGTAATCAAAGAGGCCCCGGATTATATTAATGAAGTTCCCAAGATCGTTCCCAATCGCGAATGGAATCTCTGGGGAACGGACTTTGAGCTGGTAAAACCCGATCTTTATCCCATCCGGACTTTTCGCTATTTTGAAGAAGATATCACCGGAAAAATGATTGATCCTTTATCCGGACTAGTGGAAACAATGGGAAAATTGGGACCAAACCAAAAAATCTGGTTTCAGTATGTTATCGTGCCCGAATATGAAGTTCATAAACCCTGGGTAACTGCGAGCCGGGCGGTAATAGATAAACTAGCCGGAAGAGACAAGAAACAGGAAAGTGTCTGGAGCAGAATCTGGAGCGATATTGTTGATGTTATTTCCAATATCGGAAACGCTCTTTTCGGACCGGTTGAATTTACCAAGAAGGAAGAAGCCAAAGAAGAAGCGCCGCTTGAATTCCGCCTTACTCCAGTAGAAAAAGAAATACTCAAAGCGGTGGAAAACAACTTCGGAAAAAACGCTTTTAAGGTCAAAATGCGCTTTATTTATTTTGGGAAAACAGAAAATTACGACCCGACTTTTATTTCCGCATTCGTCGGCGGGATCAAGCAGTTCAATGACATCAATCTCAACAGCTTCAAGCCCTATGATAAAGCGAAAACATTCGCTGATTATATTTTAGTAGAACCCCGTTTGCGCCACCGGCAAAGAAAAATTTTCCGCCGTTACCGGGACCGGGACACCGATGGCAAGACCTTTTATCTTAGCACCGAAGAACTGGCCACTGTCTATCATCTTCCCGATATGTCGGTAGTGGCGCCGTCTGTTACCTATGTGGAAGCCAAAAGGGGAGGAGCGCCGGCTAATTTGCCAGTTGAATGATACGAATAATAATCCGAATTAGATCCGAATAAGATGCGAATTTGAATTCAGATTTGGATGTAATTTGGACAATAATTCGAATATATGTCAGATGTAACATTCTTCGCCAAAACCAATTTCCGCAACGAGGAGCAGACATTTGGAATTAAAACCGACGACCGGCGCCGGCATATGTATGTTATTGGAAAAACCGGAATGGGGAAAACTAATCTTCTGGAGCACATGGCGATTCAAGACATCAAAAACGGACACGGCATAGCCTATGTTGATCCCCATGGCGACACGGCGGAAAAAATAATTAAAACCATTCCTTCAAACAGAATAAACGATGTCATATATTTTAACCCGGCTGACCAGGATTATCCGATTGCTTTCAATGTGATGGAAAAAGTTGATCCGGAATGCCGCCATTTAGTAGCTTCCGGACTGGTAGGCGTATTCAAAAAAATCTGGGCGGATTCCTGGGGGCCGAGATTGGAATATATTTTAAGAAACGCGATTCTTTCCCTTCTTGAATATCCCGGAGCGACACTTCTGGGGGTCACCAGAATGCTGGTTGATAAAAATTACCGCATTCGGGTGGTAAATAAATTAACCGATCCGGTAGTAAGATCTTTCTGGGTGGATGAATTCACCAAATGGAATGAGCGGGTTCTGCAGGAAGTCGTTTCTCCGATTCAAAATAAAGTTGGGCAGTTTTTATCAAGCGCGCTTATCAGAAATATAGTAGGCCAGACCAAATCTTCCTTTGATATAAGGGAAATTATGGATAATAAAAAAATACTTATCCTTAATCTTTCCAAGGGGAGAATCGGGGAGGATAATAGCGCGCTTCTGGGAGCGATGATGATAACGAAGATCCAGCTCGCCGCCATGGCGAGGATTGATATTCCCGAAGAAGAACGGAAAGATTTTTATCTTTATGTCGATGAATTTCAGAATTTTGCGACGGAATCCTTTGCCAATATATTGTCCGAAGCGAGAAAGTACCGGCTTAATTTGACTTTGGCCAATCAATATATCACGCAAATTGACGAAATAGTGAGAGATGCCATTTTTGGAAACGCGGGGACGCTTGTTACTTTCCGGGTAGGGGCGGTTGACGCGGAATTTATGGAAAAAGAATTTGAGCCGATATTTATGCTGAACGATCTAGTTAATCTTCCAAAATACAACATTTATCTTAAATTGATGATAGACGGAATAGCCGGCGATGCGTTTTCAGCTGTGACGCTTCCGCCAATTGACATCAGAGATACCGAAGGAAATGCCGGCAAAGTGATAAAAGTTTCCCGCGAGCGATACGCGTCAAGCCGGGCCGAAGTTGAGGATAAAATTAACCGCTGGAGCGGGATGCTGCCGGCAGAAACAGTACAAAAAATAGAGAGGCCAAGCAACCAGAAAACTGAAGAACTAAGCAGTCCTGTAGAGCCAGTGGTAGTTGGACGCGAGGCAAGCCAAGTGGCTAAACAGCTATTTAACGCCGTCTGCGACACCTGCGGTGTGGGAATTCAGGTTCCCTTTGAGCCGGACGGGAGAAGGCCCACGTTTTGCAGAGAGTGTCTGAAAGATTACCAGCGGACGATGGCGCGGGGCAAAGACCAGGAATCAAGAATTAGAAATCCGGAACTAGTGAGAAAAAATAATATAGACAGGAATAAAGAAAAAGAAGTTAAGAAAACAGAATTGAAGGCCTATATTCCGCAAGAAAACCCCCTAAAACTTTCTCAAATTCAGCACGTGGCTCCGAAAAAATTTCAGTCCACCCGCAAAAAGCCGGAAGTGAATCTGGAGGAAGTGAGGAAGTTGATTAAGGAAAGCAGAAATGAAAATTAATTTTGATTTTAAATGGAACGAAAAAGTATCAAGCGGGCTGTGCTTTATTTTGATTTGTCTTTTGAGTTTAATCACGGCTTGGTATGTTGTCAAAGCAGGCGAGAGCATTATTGAAAACCCGCCGCAAGCGATTGTGAAAAATATCACGGAGTAGCGATGGATAAATCTTATAAAAAGCAAGTTATTGTAGCGATATCCCCGAAGGAATCCCTTCGGGATCCTACGGGGCAAGCCGGCGGGCACAGCAAGAAAGTCATTATTGCCATGTCAGGCGGAATTGATTCTTCAGTCGCCGCTTATTTGCTAAAAAAACAAGGTTACGATGTTACCGGATTTCATCTCCGGCTTTTTAAGGATGAAAAAAAAGAGAAACAAATTAAAAAAATTGCTAAAATGATTGGCATACCGCTTGTTGTCAGAGACGCCAGAAAAGAATTTAAGAAAAAAGTGATTGATTATTTTTTGCGCGAATATGAAACAGGAAGAACGCCTAATCCCTGCGTGGCGTGCAACCGGGAAATTAAATTTAAATTTTTATTTGACGAATTATCCAAACAAAACGCGGATTATGTGGCGACGGGACACTATGCGCGAATCATGAAACATATAACATATAACATAAAACATGGCATTTATAAACTTTACAAGGCCAAAGACAAAACTAAGGACCAGTCATATTTTCTTTACACTCTGGCACAAAAACAATTGGTGAAAATCATATTTCCTCTTGGTAATTATACCAAAACCGAAGTAAGAAAATTGGCGAAAAAATTTAGGTCTCCAGTGACTCAAAAAGATGAATCGCAAAATGTTTGTTTTCTGGCGGGGAAATGCCCGGATGATTTTTTGAAGCGTTATTTAAAATTAAGAAAAGGGAATATAGTTGACAGCCGGGGCAAAATAATCGGACGCCATGAGGGACTTCCCTTTTATACTATCGGCCAGCGCCGAGGCATAAAGATCGGCGGAACGGGGCCGTATTATGTAGTAGGGAAGAATAAAAAGCAAAACCGGCTTATTGTAACAAACAAAAAAGATGATCCGCTAATTTTTCGAAAATCCGCTTTTCTCCAAAACGTCAATTGGATCGCGGGGAAGCCCGCTTCGACTCGGTCTCATCGAGGCGAGCCAAAACTGCCACTGAAAGTGCTAGCAAGAACCCGCTACCGAAATCCGCTGGTTGGTGCTATAATAGAATTAACCAACAACCGACCCGCCCGCTTCGATTCGCGAAGCGATTCGGGCAGGCAACTAATAACTAAAAACTTTAAATGCAAAGTCGTGTTTGAAAAACCGCAGAGAGCGGTGACACCGGGGCAATCGGCTGTATTTTACGGGAAAAAT
Source organism: Candidatus Moraniibacteriota bacterium (assembly GCA_026396275.1). Classification (NCBI taxonomy): domain Bacteria; phylum Candidatus Moraniibacteriota; species Candidatus Moraniibacteriota bacterium. The sequence continues at coordinate 34,867 of JAPLXC010000019.1, forward strand.
GGCGAGGTTTTGGGAGGAGGAGTCATCAGCTAATCACAAATCTTAAAGAGCAACCTTTAATTTTAAAATATGGCTCTGGGAAATTTAAATTTTAGAGGAAGCGGGAAAACGTTGGGCGGAAAATTTACGCCCGCGAGCGCTAGAAGAGTTTTACAGTCCCAGTTTAAAGACCTGACTCTGGAAGCAAGAAATTACTTTAGCAGGGAACTTGGCCGCGGCAGGATGATTCACGGAGCTGATTTTGACAAAATTGTGACCGAAGCCCACAAAAGGGGTCTTATTAGCAGTACTCATGCCGAGCAAATAAAGGACGTAGTGAAACTTCCCGACGAATTTAATGAACACTGGAAATAAATAATTATGGAAGACCAAGGACAAAGCAAAGGGGCGCAAGTTCGGCGGATCCAATTGGATCTGACAATACTTGAATCGGATTACCGGAAAAATGAAAGAGAATTGGAGGACTTGAGATTGGAGCTAACTAAAATGAAAAGACAAAGGAGCCAGTTGGATTTGGAAATCGGCGAAGAAGAGGAAAAGGTAAAAAAACTGCAAAACGAACAAATGATACTGGTTGACGAACTGAAGCGACTAAAGCACAAAATGAACCTTTTATGAAACTTTTAAGTATTAAGCTAATTTTATGGCGTCAAAAGATAAGTATTTTTCAGTTGTTAAGGACGTAGCCGGGAAATACGGAATTTCGTTATCAAGCGACAGTGAAAGCAGGATAAAAAGCTTTTACGGTTCGGATGTTGAGGGGATGGTCAAAAGCGCTATCCAAGAGCTTCGCGACAGAGCTATCGAGACGGGAGTAAAATTTGACGAGGGCGATGAACGCTACGCTGAAAAAGAGATAAGAAACAGAATTAAGTAAATCATGACCGCTCAAGAATTACGGCAGAAATTTCTGGACTTTTTTAAGTCGAAGGAGCACGCTATTATTCCTTCGGCGTCTTTAATTCCGCGCGAAACCGACCCGACAGTGCTTTTTACCACGGCTGGAATGCACCCGCTAGTGCCATATCTTCTGGGGGAAGACCATCCCGGCGGCCGGCGCGTCGCTAACGTGCAAAAATGCATTCGTACGGTGGATATTGAAGAAGTAGGGGATAATCGCCACCTTACCTTTTTTGAGATGCTGGGAAACTGGAGTTTTGGCGACCCTGCCTCGCCCGACGGCATTGGCGGGGCGGGCTATTTTAAGCGCGAGGCGATTGAGTGGAGCTGGGAATTTTTAACTGGCAAAAAATGGCTTGAATTGGATCCGAAAAGAATTTATGTGACAGTTTTTCAGGAAGAACAGGGGATACCTAGAGACGAAGAGTCAATTATGATTTGGCAGGAAGTGTTGGCTAAAGCCGGAATTTCCAGCAGCGTTGCCGGCGAAAATTCAATCATCAAAGACGATATCAGAATCATTTCACTGGGAACGGACGACAATTTCTGGATTGCAAGCGCCACTGGTCCCTGCGGTCCGGACACGGAAATGTTTTATGACACGCGCCCGGCAGATGGCCCAATAAATGATACTTTTGAGAACCTGGTTAATTCCGGCCGCCTGATTGAAATGTGGAACGATGTTTTTATGGAGTTTAATAAAACCACCGATGGAAAGTATGAAAAGTTGAAGCAGAAAAATGTGGATACGGGAATGGGAGTGGAACGGACACTGGCGGTGCTTAACGGAAAAGAAACCGTCTTTGACACGGAATTGTTTGAACCGATTTTCAAGAAAATAAAAAACGTCATCCCGGACTCGATCCGGGATCCAGAAATGGATTCCCGCCTTCGCGGGAACGACAATGATGATCAGAAAAGCTATAGAATTATCGCTGATCATATAAAAGCTGCTGTTTTTATTCTGGCTGATAGCGTTGTTCCTTCCAATGTTTTGCAGGGCTACGTCTTGCGCCGCTTAATTCGCCGGGCGATCAGGCACGGAAAAATCATCGGGATTCAGAATAATTTTACCCGGGCAATCGCGAAAGTGGTGATTGAAACGTACGAAGATTTTTATCCGGAAGTAGGGGAGAATAAAAATAGGATTTTGGAGGAGCTGGAAAAGGAGGAGGATAAATTTAGAAAAACGTTGGAGAAAGGATTAAAAGAACTTGATTTGTTACTTAAGATTGACCAAGCTATGCCATTTTCTGTTGCTACTTCTAAATCTGGATGGGTGAGCGGAGAAGAAGCGTTTAATTTATATCAATCTTATGGTTTTCCGTTGGAATTGTTTTTTGAAGAATTGGACAGAAGAAATATCATGTATGATAAAAACAGTATAAACAGAGATTTTAATAAAAGATTTATAAAACACCAAAAATTGTCAGAAACAGCGGCGGCCGGGCAATTTAAAGGCGGACTGGCGCAAGTAAGCGAAGAGACAGCCCGGCTCCATACGGCCACCCATTTGCTTTTGGCGGCTCTGCGAAACGTTTTAGGGCCGCATGTTTATCAAAAGGGTTCAAATATCACTGCCGAACGGCTGCGATTTGATTTTTCTCATCCTCAAAAAATGACTTCCGAGGAAATTAAAAAAGTGGAAAGAATTGTGAATGATTATATTGAAAGAAATCTTCCCGTCGTTGCGGAAGAAATGAGTATTGAAGAAGCCAAAAAGATCGGAGCAATGGGGGTCTTTGATGCCAAATACGGGGAGAAAGTCAGGGTTTACACGATAGGGGAAAAGATGTTTCCCATAAGCATTGAGATCTGCGGCGGACCGCATGCTAATTCTACCGGAGAACTGGGACATTTCAGAATCGTCAAAGAAGAGGCTTCTTCGGCGGGAGTGAGAAGAATTAAAGCAATTTTAGAGTAGCTCTTTTTAAATTTTTAGGGACAAGGGAGGTGGATGATGGCTGGATATATTAAACATATCATAGAAGGTGCAGCAGCAGCTGCTTTAATTACTACAACAGCTGTCACAGTTTACAGAAGTGAGAAATTTGAAAATTTCATAAGATTTGTTAGATCTGTAATTGCTGAAGGTTATAAAATGGCCTTTGTAAGATTAAAGGAGAGGAAAAAGAAAGGAGCTAAAAAATAAAAAAGGTGTTGCGGAGTCAGCACCTTTTTTTAAATTAAAGCATTCCGCCATTCGCGCGAAAGTTCACCAGCGTCAATGGGTTGCTATAAATTGCGTACGCAATCCATAGCAACCACTCTAATTTTTTAAATTTTCCTATTAGAGCGTGCCTGTGTCGAATCTAACTTTAATAGGCAATTATTCAAATGGCAAGGGCGAGGTCTTTTCTGTTTCTTTTGACTCTGTTTTTGATAACTCGGCCAGTTTCTTTTTAAAATAGTAAAGATAGAAGGCATAAATTATGATCCCGACTTCTATTACCGTCGGAGCAAACCAGGAATTTTCCCGGCACCCGTCAAACCGGTCCCAGGCGATGAGAGCCAGTATTGTGTAGAGCGACTCCCAAAACCAGCGGAGGCGATTGTCTTTTTCAAAGCCGTAAGAAAGATTGAAAAGAATGAGAAATAAATAAGCGCCTAGAAGAAAAACCCAAAGACCTTCCGGAAGAGAAGAACAGGGCGGTATCTTTTGTGCCACTTTTTGCATTTCTGTCTTGCTCTTTGGCTGGCTCTCTTCTTCTTTCACGACGGATGCCGCTTCCTCGTCAATGCGCGGCTCGGGATTCAAAAAAGGGGAATCAGAAGGAACTTTGGTCTTGTCAATAATGAAGTCCTCCGGAGTGTCGGCATCGGAATTTTCGCCTTCAGCGGCCAGAGAAAGAGAAGCGGGAAAAGAAAAAATAATCAGTAATGATATTATTACTGACGCTGAAAACATGACGGCTTTATTAAAGCATCCAAACGCTCTCATAATTTTTTATCATTGGGAGGGTAAGCTTCCAAATCGCTTCCGGATTGGATTTTTTTTCTGAAGAAGTAGAGATAAGCGAGATAAATGGCAAAGCCGGAAATTATAGTAGCGTAGACAAACCAAGTATTCGTCCGGCAGCGGTCAAGATAGTACCAGCCAATAAGCGCCAAAACTGTGTAGATTACCTGCCAGAACCAGCGAATACTTTTTTGTTCCTGGAATCGATAGGAAAGAGTGAAAATCATAAGTAGCACATAAGCGGCTAGAATCAGAGCGAAAATCCACCACCTAACCGGAACACATTCTTCCTCGCCGGCTACTAGCCCTTCTGCGCCGGGTCCTGCTTCAGCGGCGGCTTCCGGTGTTACGCCTTCTTCTGTTACTGCGCCGGCGGCTTGCCCGGGGCGGTAGGGAGGCGGCGCGCCGAGAGCGGTCAAAATTCCGAATCCGAAAACCATATCAAATTTCACTTTCTCGTCCTGAAATTCATTTCCGGCTTCCTCGTCAAATTTCACTTTTACTTCGTATCTATTGGATTCGCCGGGCTCCAGCCGTTCAATGAAAACATCTCCGGCCTTGTCCATTTCGTGGAGAGTGAACCGGTCACCCGGCCCGCCGATGAAATATTTTCCGCTGCTCTTGTCAGTGAGGTAAAATTTGAGTTCGTCCGCCAAATCGTCATTGCTGACATCGTCAATATTAAGATAAAGGTCTTCCGCTTCAGTGCCGACATTTTCCGCCCGCACTTCCTTGGTTTTGGAATATCCCGGCGCGGCGTTTTTCACGTCAAAAAGCGGATCATCTTCGGGATTAATGTCTATTTTAACTTCGGCGCAGGCATGACTGGCCATTCCCAAAACTAGCAGGGAAAATACGCCGAAAATAAATAAAAATTTTAACTTATTCATAAATTATTTCAAACCTGTTTGAAACTCGGTAACGTTATACTGCGGCTGCGGTATAATGTTACGCATCTTTTGCCGAGTCATTATCTGATTTAGAATCACCTTTAGAATCATCATCTTTCTGGCTGTCTTTTTTATCCCCGTCTTTTTTCTTGTCATCATCTTCATCTTTCTTATCGCTGTCGCTATCATCGTCTTTTTGCTGGATAGCACTGGACTTTCCATCAGTTTTTTCCTCATCATCTTCTGCCTTATCTCCCTCATCATCCTCGTCTTTCTTTACTTCGGCGGATTCTTCCTCATCGTCACCACTGTCTTTTATTTCTTCTTTAGTATCGCTTGAAGTGGTATCACCGCCGCCATCGTTATCACTGTCAATATTATCCGCGTCTTCATCCGTTCCGGCATTTTCTTCCGGCGCGGAAGCTGCCGGATCTTCGGCTTCGCCGCTTTCATCCTCGCCATTTTCTTCCGGAACGATTGCCGGCTCGTCCGTTGTTTCGGCTGTTTCATCAGTGTTATTTTCTTCAGTTGCTTCCTCGCCACTGGCGCTTTCTTCACCTACTGCTTCATCGGCATCTTCTGAATCCGCTTCTGACCCGTCGGACATTTCGGATTCCTTTTCTTCCTTTTTGTCAAAGTATTCTTTTTCCATGAATTCTGGATCGTATTCTTCCGAAGACGGATCATTAACCGATAAATTGGCATGTCCCGGCGTTCCGAAATTCACGCCCTCGTGATCCCAATAAGTCGTGTTATTGCAATGGAAATCAACGCAAGTATGCCAGCTTCCGGAATCCAAACCGTCGCCCGGAGTATTATTTCTTTCCATTGACATTTGGAATAATATCCCATGCCAGCCAGCCGGCCAGTGTGGAGTGCCTTTGGCCTGATCAATTATGTTTACGTCTTTGTCTTTTAATATTAAATTGCCATTGTTTGAATTATAGAGAGAAATACTGTCATTCACTACATCCACATCAACGTTTAACTCCGTATTGGAACTGGTTTTGGGATAATTGGCGATGAGGAAATATCCATGGGCGGCAATTGATTCGCTTGCAGGGATTTGAATTTTATTATTGCCAGTATGCTTGGCGTTTTCAATTTCCCACTGGCCGATGTCAATTTCATGCCCGGTCATATTGCGCAGTTCTATCCATTCGTCGGCAGTATGGCCGAAAGAACCCATCCACATCACTTCGTTAATAATCACATCCCCAGCTTTGGCTGTCACGGAGTTATTAACCTTAACGTCAATCCAATCCACGGAGTCACTGGGATTTTCCGGATCGGCCGGCACCGGCGCCAGATTCGGGCACTTGTTTCCGGCTTCGTCGCGGGCTTCCAGCTTGATCGTATAATCGCCGTCATTAACCCCGGTCGTATCCCAGTCAAAAAATTTTTTGTTGGTGAAAGAATTTGTGTCATTAACTGTTCCGGGTCCTGCAACAATGCTTCCACCGGAATTTTGGATTACCAGCCAGTAATGATGCGGGTTAGCGTCGGTGACAGTGCCGCGAATTTCAACTGTTCCGGAAAGAGTGTCCCCGTCGTCCGGATTAGTGATTTCTACAACCGGGCATTGAGTGTCCACTTTGAAACTTCCCGTAACAATATTGCTTACCCAGCTTGAATTGTCATTATTGGCGGCATGAGCCGAAAAATCCCATTTGCCTTCCGGAACCGGGATGCAGGAGCCGGGATAGAGGTAACTTCCGCTGATTGAGCTTGAATTATGGGTGAATTCCCAGTAAATAGTAACATCGCTGATGCTCGAGGTGAGCGTAATGCAAGGCGTGCTGGCGTACCATCCGTTATCTCCATCCGGGCTTGAAGGGCTTACACTCATCGTAAGCTCCGGAATCCAATATCCCGCCGTCATCGTGTTCCCGCCGGAAATCGCCGTATCGGAAAAATAAGAATTAGTCCCGGAAACGCTGGCAAAAACAACGGCCAAAAACAAGACAGCAAAAACCGAGCCGATTTTCTTCGCCGACCGAAAAATCCTTTTATTGATTATGGATTTATATTTCTTTCTTTTCTTCATAATCTTTATCTAAATTCTCATTCCGTTTTTCAATGCGCTTTTTGTAATCCATCTTTTTTCTTATTTCATTCCTGATTTTCTGCATTTCGTCATAAATTATTATCACCGCCGGAATGATTATCAGTAAAATTAATCCGGGCGTTGTTTTGGCGTAACTCACCGGATAGCCGAGAAGGGGGACAGAGATAAATGCTTTTCCCACAATTCCTTCTTTGGTGAACTTCTCGCCGTCCGGCGCGTCGTTGGCGTCTCCCTTGGTTTCAAACGCGATTTTGCCGCCTGCTTCGCCAGCCTCGCCGAGTCTAGGCGGGCCGAGTTGAGGCGAGTTAATTTCTTCTTTGCTGACGATCCGGTGGGTGATGGTTATTTTCGGGTCTCTTGTTCTTCTGGTTATCACATCGCCGACATTGTAATCAGCCAGCGGTTTAACGAATATCAAGCTCCCTGCGTGGATCGCCGGGGACATTGACCCGGACATTACGGTAAAGACCTTATAGTTTCCCGGAAATGGAATGAATGAGAATACCACCAGAACGCCGATGAGAACGAGCGCAACCAGCAGGGTATTTACAGTGTACTTAAAAATTTTTCCGATCATTTTTATTTAAACATTCAAACATCTTAACATTTCAACTCTTTTTTCAATTTTTCTATTTCTTTCTTCCCTTCTTCTCCAACAATTTTTCCGCACTCTGGGCAATAGCCATGAGATATTGATCCTTTCGGCACATCTTCAACGGTTCCATATTCTTTCCCGCACTTTAAACACTTCATTATTCCTTTACCAATCTTCTGTTCTGGCGGTTTTATAAAACTATTTTCTCCTTCCATATTTGTAAATTTTGAATTTGGGATTTTGGATTTGATTTGTCATTTGACATTGGGATTTTGAATTTCCGAAGCAGAACTTCGGTTCCTCCCTCTACTTGTTACGTAACTTGTTAAGTAACTTGTTACGTAACAAAAAGAGATCGGATTAGCGGTGAGGATTATACGCATTCATAACAAAATCAAAGGTACAAGTTTTTCCTTGCAAAGTATCGCCAGCAATTGTTGGTAAGCAAACTTCATATTTAGTGGTTATTGAACTTCCTGCAATAAGCCCTCCACCGTACCATGACATTAACAGATTTGCTTCAGTTACTCCGTTAAGAGCACCGGTCGCATATGCAGTTTCACAAGTACCAGAGCATCTTTCAATTTTTGCTGTTAAAGCGTTGCAAAGTCCTGTGTCTCCAGTAAAATCGGCTGTGCTAATTACTAATTCCTTAGCAGTTAGAGTACTTGGTCCAGCAAACCAAGGTGCGCCGTAGTTTTGAACATCAAATTCTCCTGTCTTACAATCGCCAGGAGCCATATCTGAAGCAGTAAATCCTGCTATCGTTGGCTGGCCATTTACTCTAATTTGCAAGGTTCCAGTTGCGAAACTGTTATTATCTACAGTTGCAGTAGAGCTAAATATTGCCCAGGTGGCGACGGATGCGACGGCGGCGACGGCGACGACGATTACCAAGCTCTTAATTATATTTTTCATTTCATATACACCTCCCAATCTAGTTGGATTTCTCTATAATAAGCAGTAAATCTTTTAAACCCTCCTCCTTGGGGGATCGCCCTCCTTTTTATAGAGGGCTTAAATCATCGGCTGCCTATTTAAAAAGCCAACGGGCGCGCGCTATCCGAAAATAGCAAGCACCAGTCGGCTTTCTAAAAATGAATTACTTCTTTGTAGCCAAAGAATATCCATAAATCACCCGTATTTAACTTGTCCCCCACCACTTTTATTCTAAACTTTTCTTTATTCTTTTTTTTAATTCTTGCAGGCCTCTCGCGTTCTTCTTTAATTTGCTTTCTCTTCTGAAAGCGTCTTCTTTTGAGTAAAACGCTTCGTAATATCTGACTTCCCATGGTCCTCTAAATCGGGTAAATACTGATTTGTTTTGGTTATGCTTGTTTACTCTTTCTTTTAGATTGTTCGTGCAACCAATATATATCCCGCTATCCCTCCGGCTTTTAATAATATAAACGTAATACATAGAATAAAAGTGGTGGGGGATAAAAACAAAACCGGCCTAAACCAACAAGCGCAGCACTTATTAATTCAGGCCGGTTTCGCTATTTTGCTCCCCGCGCTTCACTGGCGACCAATGGTATCTTTCGTCACGAGAGTTTCTGGCGCGGATCCACGCTTTCCCGAACGGTTTTGTTTTTTTGTTTTCCTTTGTTATCTTATGCTACTATAGCGCCAGTTGAATATTCTGTCAACGAAATTATCCACAGTTTTTGGCTTGACAAAAGGAAAATTTATGTTTTAATTTTTTACTGATAAATGGCAGTCACCCCATCAATATCTCCTGTTGTTAAAGTGTCTTTATTAATTTCTCCTTTAAAGCCGTAGCCGTACATTGTGTTGTTTCTATAAATTGTAGTGTATTCGTCATCCAAACCGACCCAGTGTCCAAGTTCGTGGGTCAAAATGTCTTGAGCGTCATAGGTAACAAGATTCGGGCAGGCGGTCGGTGAAAATGGCGTCCAAGTCCAGGAAAACTTTTTGTTCATAATCGTGTCGGTTTCTACTGCCAGTCCGGTGCTTTGGTAATACCATATATAAGTAATTCCCAATGCGCTGCCGGGCGCGCTCCCAAAAGCCACTATATTTTTCCCATCCAAAGCTTTTTTTGAAAGGGTTGTTACTCCGGCATTTTTGAAGATTACTCCCGCCGCATTAATCTCTGTACCTTGCCAAGTTTCAAAAGATAAATTCGTCAAATTACTGAACTTGGAAGAACCGACCGAACTAGGAGCACTGCCCGCATTCAAGTAATATTTCCATTCGCCTGCCGGAAGCTCCCAGCCGGCTGGACTGACCATGGCAGTTGAATCAGGATCACTGTAACTGCATTGCAGGGGCTTGGTTTCTTTCACTTTCGGATAATGCACAAACACCCTGACTTTGAGGTTAGGATGCCCCGGCACGTCGTAAACGCCGTTTTGTTCAGGAATTGCCCAATCATCATCGGTATTGTCGTCATTTTTGGCTAAAACCGGACTTACCGACAAAACCAGCGCGGCCATTGCAAGAATCAAAGAGGTAAAAATAAGTTTTTTAAGCATAATTTTTTTGGGTCAAGATTAAGAATTATGAGTAAATAATAGCAATGTTAAATCAGGGTGTCAACAAAAAAAACAGCCTGCCAAAATCGGGCAAATTATTTCGGCCTGACAAAAAGGAAAAATATTGTTTAATTTTTTCCCACTCATTCGCTATCCATCGCTATCCATATTCCACATACTTGCGGCCGCGAATATGTGTTATACTGGATATAGGTACTTTATACAGGTATTTTATGCAGATATTTTGCGCAACAGAAAATTGCTAAGACGGCCAATAAACAATAAACGCAAGCTGACTAAAGCTATGGCAAGAAGGGAGAAAATGAAAAATGTGATCGCGAAAAATATTTTAAGCGGCACCTTGAGCGCAACGGCTTGGGCATTTGAGTTATTGATTAATGCTGGTGTTTTGACTATTGAAGCGTTTCTTAACCCGTCTGTGTACGCGGACATGCCGAGCGTATTGTATCAAAGGAACTTTATCAAGAAGAAAAAAGCTAAGTTTCGGGAAATGACAATAAGGCAAAGCCTCTGGAGACTTAAAAGAGCTGGCTTTGTGGCTAAAAAAGAAAATAGATATTTTCTTACAAAAAAGGGGAAGAAACTCGCTCTTTTTGTGCGTGGCAGAAGTGATGTGATTACTAAGCAATGGGACAAGAAATACAGAGTAGTTATTTTTGATATCCCGGAAGAAAAAAAGAAAATCCGTGACTGGTTAAGGCAGGAGTTAAATATGCTGAACTACAGAAAACTCCAGGAAAGCGTTTTTATCGGCAAATATCCTCTGCCGCAGGACCTGATTGAGAGTATTAAAGAATATAAAATAGGGAATTGTGTCAATTACCTTCTTGTTGAAAAAGTGTATAAAAACGTTGAACAGAGCTTTTGAATTTCCAGAGCAAGTTATGGAAATTAAAAATTAATCAGTTTGCCAAAAACGGAAAACTTTAGCTTCATTTTAAACCATTTTACACTATTTTACACTTATCTGCGGCCGCAAATAAGTGTAGTAAGATAGTAAGATAGTGGGATAGTAGGATTGTTATTGCAATCCTTGCAATTCTTACTAACTATATTTACTTGGTTTACTTGTTGTTGGCAGAATGTAGTTTTTTTGTTGACAAAATTATATTATTGGAGTAAATTAGTAAGAGTAATCATTGATTTGTTTTTATTATGCTAGCAGTCATCAAAACCGGCGGGAAGCAGTATATCGTCAAAAAAGGCGCGCGGATTAAAATTGAAAAAATTGAAGGAAAAGAAGAAAAAGCGGTAAAATTTTCCGAAGTGCTTTTTATTGGGGACGAAAAGGGAGTAAAAATCGGGACGCCGAAAGTGAAAGGAGCAATAGTGGAAGGAAAGATTATTCAGCAGGGGAGAGGCAAAAAGGTCTGGGGCATCAAGCATAATCCCAAAAAGCGCTACAAAGTGAAATTCGGTCATCGCCAGCCGTTTACGGAGGTGGAAATCATTAAAATCGCGTAACCTGTAACCTATAACCTGAAACGATTTTTGGAAAATTTAAAACACCTGGCAAGAATTTTTGTCAGGTGTTTTTTGGTTGCTTTAAAATAGAGCATAATCTTCAAAAGTACTTCTTTCGGGACGGGGGATTTCGTCAACAGGAGTGTTCACAATAGTGAAAGACCGACAGTTAAATCCCTGGGGGTATAATCGGTAACAATCATCGCAAGTGATACCACATTGAAGAAGAGTTGGTTTCTGAATCATCTGCAACGACATTCCCATCTTTTGGATGTTAGGACTTTTTTGCGAGCTCATAGTCCCTCCTTTTCCAAAAGCGATTTTATGAGGTCATACGGTACCATCTCTTCGCAAAATATGCCGTGGATTATTATTCTCCTTTCATAGAGGCTGTTTTTCCCAAAACATACTCCTACGCATTTTTTACCGCAGTATCCGCTTACTTTCATAAGAGAAACATCATCTGGGATCATGACCCCTTGATCTTTTAGATCCCTCCTTACTATTGCTTCATATCCCGGTAATGGCATTTTTCTACCTCCTCTTTTTTTATAATATTTTTTACTGTCATCCTGAACGCAGTGAAGGATCCTTGAATAATACAGCAAGTGATATTTAGGACGGGATTCTTCGCTTTGCTCAGAATGACTTTATTTTAACGAACTCACCATTATACCAACTCCTTCCGATTTGTCAAGGCCTCACTTAAAGTTATCTCATCGGCGTATTCAATGTCGCCGCCCGTGGAAAGTCCCCGTGCCAGGCGGGTAATTTTGATTTTTAGCGGTTGGAGTTTACGTTTGACGTAGAGTGTTGTTATGTCGCCTTCGGTAGTCGGATTGGTGGCGATAATGACTTCTTTAATTTTCTCGTCTTTGATGCGTTTCAGCAGCTGTGGTATTTTTAGGTCCTGTTGCGCTCCGGAAAGGGGAGAATCAATCGTTCCTCCCAGCACGTGGTAAAGCCCCCGGTACGCTTTTGTCTTTTCAATGGAGATAATATCCAGCGGTTCCTCAACAATGCAGATCGCGCCTCGTTCGCGATGAGCGTCTTTGCAAATTTCACAAAGATCTCCTTCGGAGATATTAAAACACTGCCGGCAGCTTTTAAGATTTTGTATCCCTTCAAGATTTTCGGCGAAGTCCTTAATTTTTTCTTTGTCCTGCTTGAACAAAAACAAAACCAGCCGCTCGGCCATTTTTGGACCGACAGAAGGCAATGAAGCGAAGTTTTCTATTAGTTTTCGAAATGGCTTAGGAAACACAAATTTTAGTGAATTTTGAATTGAGAATTTAGAATTTTGAATGGGAATACTGAATAAATAATTTAGATTCTATTTCCAATATTCTATATTCCAATTCTAAATTCCATATTCCAAATTCACAATTCTAAAATTACTCAGTATGCGTTCTCTCCAACGACCTAAATGTTGTGCTTGTTTCATCGAAAAACAGCGACACCCGCCCCAGCGGGCCGTTTCGGTGCTTGGAGACGATGACTTCCACGATATTCTTGTTGGGGGTATCTGGTTTTTCCCGGTCTTCCCGGTAAAGGAAAAGCACCACGTCGGCGTCCTGCTCAATGGAACCGGACTCGCGAAGGTCAGAGAGTTTGGGAATCTGGGGAGAGCGAGATTCAACGGCGCGGGACAATTGAGAAATAGCCAGAACCGGAGTGTTAATTTCCCGAGCCAGATTTTTGAGAGAGCGCGATATTTCGGAAATTTCTTGAACCCGGTTTTCCGTGCGGCGCCCCTCCATCAATTGAAGATAATCAATGATAATAAGCCCCAGTTTATGTTCGGACTGGAGGCGCCTGGCCATTGTTCGCATCTCAAGCACATTGGCAGTGGCGGTATCGTCAATGAAAATCGGCGCTTCAGAAAGGATTCCCATCGCGTCGCCGATGCGCTGAAAGTCATTTTGTTCGGGATCACTACGGAGCCGTCCGGTGCGCAATCGCCACAGATCCACTCCTGACTGAGCCGCCAGCAGCCGGTCGATTAACTGATCGGAAGACATTTCCAGAGAAAAGATCCCCACTGGTATTTTATGTTTCACGGCTGCATAGCGGGCGATGTCCAATGAAAGTGCTGTTTTTCCGATAGAGGGGCGAGAGGCGAGAATCACAAGATCTGATTTTTGCAGTCCCGCCAGAATATTATCCAAATCGGGAAATCCGGTTGGTACGCCGCGCAGCGTGTGCTCCTCCCGATGAAGTTCATCAATGCGGTTGAAGGCCGCTTCCAGAATTGACCGGATGGGAATAAAATCCTGCTTGATGTATTTTTGCGAGATGCTGAATATTTTCTGTTCCGCTTCATCCATTATTTTGTCCACGTCTTCTCCTTCCCGGTAACCCATTTCCACTACTTCACTGGCAGCGGTAATGAGTCGCCGCAGGAGCGATTTTTTCTGCACCACTTTGGCGTAGTGCACCACATTGGAAGCCGAAGGAACAGTATTGACAAGAGACGCCAGATAACTTGAGCCGCCGATTTCATCCAGCTTCTTTTTTTCTTCCAGCTTATTGGACAAACTCAAAACATCAATCGGCTCGCGCTCTTCATAAAGTTCCAGCATATTTTCATAAATCACGTTGTGGTCGTCTTTGTAGAAATCCCCGACGCGGAGAAGATCAGCGATTTTGACAATCGCGTCTTTATCCAGCATCAAGGAACCCAGCACCGACTGCTCGGCTTCGATGTTGTGGGGAGAAACACGCAGGTTTTCGTTGGAAGTATTAGCTGCCATAAGTGAACTTAGTATACAATAGCAATGATAAAAATCAACCTTGCATTATGCGCAGTTTGTGCAGTATTTATTGACTTTTATAAGTCAGCTTGAAATTAAAGTTCTCCTAAATTTAACTTTAGGATTTATATAACACTTTTAATATTTGACAAGTTATATAAAGTATGATTGAATAGGATGCCACAGTACATTAAAAGCAAATTTAGCAGAAAGGTTCCGCTTTGCGGAATTAAAAAAAGAAAAATAGGAGGATAAAGGTGAAAAAATTTGGGTTGCTAGTAATATTAGCTATTGCTATTTCATTTGCAACTGTATCAAATGCGCAGGGTGAAGTTGAATATGCTTATATGAATGGTTCGGATTATTCATTCGAAAGAATTGAATGGCCTGCCGGAGTTTCAGTGGAAGTTTCCATAGGCAAAGTGCAACAGTATGGAGGCGATTTGGTGGATGTTGTTTTTATCACGGCCTATGGTGCCGAAGAAATGGAAATCGTTGGAAATCTTGCTCCGCGATTCGACCAAAACTGGGGAGGATTCGAATTAGGGCCAATTTTTATGGAGCAATTGGCAGATGGCAGTATACATCCCATTTCCATGTACGTTAGTAATAAGAAAGAAGCACTTCCATTCCAGAAAAAAGGAAGTATATGGCAGACATACTTCATAAGGGAATGGCTTTGCAGGAATACGGATGGATATACGCTTTCGCTAGTGTTACATGATTATGCGATACGGCACGATTACGAGATAGATCTTGATTTAACGCAAAATTATTTTGTAGCCGGCAACGGAGTTGAAAAGCATATCTCAGCACATGGCCCGACAATGATTACGGTTTGTAAATAATAGTAAAAGCAGGTTTGCGCCGAGTCGCGAACCTGCTTTTCAATTACTTTGAAAATCTCCTAAAGTTCAACTTTAAATGAAAAAGAGTGAGCGCTGTTAAGATCTGCTCACTCTTTTTAAGTTGCCTTTCGTTTTCTTCTCTTTAGTGCAAATTTCAGGCCAACCGATGTAACGATAATTGAGATTAGTATGAATTTCAAGGGTATTCCTCCTAAATTTACAAGAGCGGCGTAGCCCAGCAATGGAATTCTAAAAAAATATATCCCCCTCACATAGGAAATCAGGACTACCTCAGAATCATTGTTAGCGTCTCCCTTGGCAATGATATACTGATCTGAGACCCAAAGCACTCTGTGCAGTACTTCATAGTAGGAGTTAAGTTTATAATAGACAATATCTCCTATCTCAATTTTCTCAGGTCGGCTTATCAATCTGGTTACTATTAAATCACCTTCTTTCAAAGTCGGGTGCATGCTCTCGCTGCAAAATGAGCGAATCTCATATTTACCGGAGAAGCGGAAAAAACAGAGGCAGGCAATAAAGATTATAAGAATTGCCGTAATAAAATACCTGAAGTATTTTTTCATTTTTCCCTCCAAAACGTCCTTATTTTTTTTGAAAAGATCTAAAAGCAGTGGCGGTTTTTAGCTTTTTGGTTTTATTTTATATCCCTCTCTTACGTCTTCTATTAAATATCCTTTTTCTTCAATTTTTTTCCTTATATTATCAGCTTTCTGGAAATCTTTATCCATTCTAGCAGTTTCTCTTTCCTCGGCAAGTTTTCTAATATCTCCAGGAATTTCAATTTTCTCTTTTTTAATGACAAAACCAAAAACTTTATTCATTTTTTCCCAAACATTAAGATATTCCTTAGCTTCATCAGCTCCTAACTTATTATCTTGAATTTTTTTGTTAGCTTCTGTTATCAGCTCGTATAAAACCGCCAGAGCCACCGGGGTGTTTAAGTCATCATTCATCGCCTCCTCAAACTTTTTTTCATATGAAGCCAAATTAAGACCGGAAGCCGATTTGGAGGTTGAACCTCCAAATCCGGTTTTCAGGATGGAAACAAAGTCGGAAATTCTCTGTAGGTTTACTCTGGCTTGTTGAAGAGCATCTTCAGTATAGTTTGTGACACTCCGGTAATGGGAACTCAAAATCCAAAGTCGTACCACCATCGGATCGTATTTTTTGAGGGCGTCTTTAATATAGACAAAATTTCCTAGGGACTTTCCCATTTTCTCGCCGCTCACCGTCACCATATTCCAGAGCGTCCAAAAATTGGCCATTGGTTTTCCCAAGAAGGCCTCGCTCTGGGCAATTTCATTTTCATTGTGAGGGAAAACGTTTTCATTTCCGCCGCCGTGAATGTCAAAAGTATCCTGGCCGAGAAGATCATAAGACATCACCGAACACTCAATATGCCAGCCGGGATATCCCACCCCCCAGGGACTTTCCCATTTTAAAATGTGCTCTTTGGGCGCTTTTATCCAAAGGGCAAAATCCAAAGGATTTTTTTTGTCGGGATTCACTTCCACGCGGGCGCCGGCAATAAGGTTCTCCTTTTTCTTGCCGGAAAGCTTTCCGTAATCGGGGAATTTCTCCACCGAAAAATAAACCGATCCGTTTACTTCATAAGCATATCCTTTTTTAATCAGTCCCTGAACAAAATTAATAATCTGGGCAATATATTTCGTCGGTCGGGGATTAAAATGAGCCGGCTTGATATTGAGAGAGCGAAAATCATCTTGGCAGGACTGAATGAAGCGGTTGGCGATTTCCATCGGATCAACTTTTTCCGTTTTGGCTTTCTTCTCAACTTTATCTTCGCCAATTTCCGCGTCCGCCACTAAATGCCCCACATCGGTATAGTTCATAATATGACGCACTTCAAATCCGGAATATTCCAGATAACGGCGCAGCACGTCCATCATCGTATAGCCGCGGGCGTGCCCCAGATGGCAGTGATCGTAAACCGTCGGACCGCAGACATAAAGGCCGGCCTTGCCGGGATGGATAGGGTTAAAAATCTCTTTTTTCTTCGTTAAAGTGTTATAAAGTTTTAGCATTTAGCTTTATTAGCTTTATTAGCTTTATTAGCTTGTTAGCGAAAGTTAATCTAATAAAGCTAACCAAGCTGAAAGCTAAGAAGCTAATTATAGCCATTTTCGCAGTTTGAAAATCGTAATTGTGAGAAAAGAAATAAAAAGCATAATGGAGGTATGGATCCAGAAGCCGTAGGGATTTTTTCCGAAAGGGATATCAGCGCTCATTGCCAGGATATTAGAGTACACCGTCATTGGAAGCATTATGGCGGAGAAAATAGTGAGCACTTTCATGGTGAGATCGAGTTTGTTGGAAAGCAGTGAATTGTTCGTTTCTTCGAGCGATTCTATGGTTTCTTTCTTACTTTCCAGGTCGTTCCAAATCCGGGTGTTAGTGCCGATAAGATCATAAAAATAGGGCTTTAATTCTTTAGGGATAAGAGGAGAGTCCTTTTGAACAAGGGATTCCAAAATTGACCGCTGGGGCTTGAGCGTTCTTCTGAAATTGAGAATATCTCTTTTAACTACCGATATTTCAAAAACCATTTCTTTTTCTTTTCCGGCGAAAACGTCTTTTTCAATACGATCGAGATTTTCAGAAATGTGATCGAGCCGGGGAAAGCAGGATTCAAAAAGAAGCTCAAGAAGATTGTAGAGCAGATGAGCCGGGGTCTTGTCCATATAAAGGCGCCGTTTCCCCTCGCTTTCGGAAAGGGTGTCAAAAAAGTCGCTCAACTGGTAGATGTTGTTGGCATGCCCGGTGATTAAACAATTTTTCGTAATCACAATGTCCAGTTCTTCCGGATAAGTGGTTCTGGACGCAACGTCAAAAAGGGGAAGATGGACAGTAAGAAAAAGGCAGTTGTCGTACTGGGTCGCTTTGGGGCGGAAGGTAGGCGTGGTGAATTCCTCAATGGCCAAAGGATGAATGTTAAAGTTTTCCTGGAGATACAAAATATCATCCGCCGAGGGATTTTCAAAATCAATCCAGGTTATATCTTTGAATTTTACTGACTTCATGGCATGTTAAGTTTTATTTTTATGTCATTCCCGCGAAACTTGTCCTCGAGAAATCGGGGAGCGGGAATCCAGAAAACTTTTTTCTTTACTGGATTCCGCATCAAGTGCGGAATGACATTAAGTTTATCATACACCATTTTCTGCCTTGACGGAAGGGCGATAAACTGGTAGAGTGTTGATAATGTTTAAAAAAGCATCGTTGTTGTTAATTCGGCTGTATCAGAGAACATTATCGTTAGATCATGGTCTATTGTCCTATGTCTATTCCGAGCGATGGTGTCGGTTTCATCCGACCTGTTCGCAGTACACCTACGAAGCGATTGATAAATTTGGAATAGTAAAAGGCGTGTGGCTCGGAATTAGAAGAATAGTAAGATGTCATCCCTGGAACGATGGAGGGTACGACCCGGTTCCATAGCAACCATAAAGTTTCATAAATTTTATAGCTATTTGAAAATTCAGCTCTAAAGGAAGGAGATTTTAATGAATGGATTATATGAAGCACCAAACTGCGAGCTGTTACTGACAGAAATTTTCGGGGTAAAAGTTGAAGTTCCTGGCACGGCTTGCAACCCGAGATGTCAGAAAGAAATGTGTTCCAAGGTAAACCAAGTTTGCGGGGTTTGCCCGTGTTTGGCTTACTGTGTTCAGGAAGGATTAATAGAATAAAACATAGCAAAAAAGGAGGAGAGTATGAGAGATATTTTTGGGGGTTTTAAACCGACAGAAAGGGAAGAAACCAAGGGAAAAAATTTAGGAATAGAAATTGTTGATTACAGCAAATGGGCCGGGGCCGGCAGGGGAAAAGGCAGCGACTACCCGGCTGGCAAGAGTATTCACTCTGATGAGATGGGATTCATTTCTTATTGCCGTGTGGTTAGTGAATTCAAAAAGGACAAGGATGCGAGAGAAATTAATAATTCAGCCTCGTCGGAAACTAAAGAAGAGATCTGTTCGAAAATATGCAAACTCAACTGCTTCTTAAATTAAGGAATTAGTTATTTTTACACCGCTTAGCGCTAATGGCTAAGCGGTATTGTTTTTCTGGAGTGCTTTTTCATTTTGCAAAAAATATGGTAGAATAAATTAGCAGGTAATAATTAAAACAAACCAAATGAAGAAAATTGCCGTTTTTGCGCTGGTAGTAGGATTGTCAATCTTTGTCGCCGGATGCAAAAAAACAAACCAAAATGATAACCAGGACCAGGGAGCAATACAGAAACAGGAAAAAGGCGGTGTTGTCAGTTCTATTAAGGACGCGATGGGTCTGGGCAAAAAAGTGAAATGCACGTATCGTTACGCAATTGCCGGACAAACAGATGAATCAGTAGTGTATATTGAAGGAAAAAAATACAAATCAAGCTATGAGATAGAAGGCCAGAAAACCAACAATTTTTTTGACGGAGAAATAAGCTACACCTGGACTGAAGGACAAAAGACCGGGACGAAAATTTCCATGGCCTGTCTTAAGGAAATCGGGGACTCATATAAAAGCGAAGAAAAGAACACTGGCCAAAATCAGAACCAATTAAAAGCCGGGCAAGAAGCGTTTGAAAACGCGGTTGACACAAAATGCGAACCAACTAATGAGGATATTTCACTTCCCATTGACATAACTTTTACTGACCAGTGCGATCAAATGAAAGGGCAGATACAATCAATGCAGGAAATGATGAAAAAATATCAGAATATGGGACAGGGTGCCGGACAATAAAAAATCCTTGATTTGCCAAGAGCCCGCAAAAACGGGCTCTTTTGTATTGAAATATTGACCCATTTTCAGAGTAGTATATAATCACAATTAGCACTCGGACTTGACGACTGCTAATGGAAGGTTTATAATGGAAATATAAAGTTAAGAATGTCATCCTGAACTTGTTTCAGGATCTAATGATATCGGATTAGATTCCGGATCAAGTCCGGAATGACAAGCCAAAAATGAACACTCGTCAGAAAAAAATTCTATCCGCCGTCATTGAGGAATATACCAATACTGCTATTCCGGTGGCTTCGGAATTATTGGTAAAAAAATATAATGTCAAAATGAGCCCGGCGACGATTAGAAATGATATGAATGAACTGGAAAAAGACGACTTGCTCTATCAGCCGCATATCAGCGCCGGAAGAATTCCCACCGATAAGGGCTATCGCTATTTCGTGGAGGAGATAATGAAGGACCGCGAGCTTTCCAAAGAGGATCAAAATAAATTACAGAGAGAATTACTGAAGCTTAAGGGTCAAAATAAAAGGATCACCAAGACCACAGCGAAATTACTTTCTATTCTAAGCGGAAATTTAGCGGTAAGCGGACTTTTGAAAAAAGAAGAATTTTCCGAATTCGGGATGTTGGAACTGCTGGCTGAACCGGAATTTAAAAAACTGGATGAGGTCTGCCGTCTGGTTGAAGTGATGGATTCTATTGACGAGAATGTTGATAAATTAACCAGGGGTTTGAGAATAGGGGAGACAAAAATTTTCATCGGCAAAGAAAATCCGCTGGCAAAAATGCCCAACTGCGCGATGATGGTGTCGCCCTATAAATTAAAAACCGGAGAAAAAGGAGTGCTGGCTCTCATTGGCCCTAAAAGGATGGAATACGCCAAAAATAAGTCGCTAATTGAGTATATGAAGAAGTTGTTGAGTTCGGCGGTAGTAGTAATATTAGTGGTAAATTTATTGTAATAAAATGTTATTCCGGGCTTGACCCGGAATCCAGAAAAATAAAGACGTGAGAAAGAGTAACGACAAAATTATGACCAAGAAAAAAGAAAAAGAAGAAGATGTAATAAAGGAACAGGATATTGAAAAAGCCGCTAAAGAAGAAATTGAACTTGCTGAAGGCGAGGTTGAGGCGGAAAAGATCGACAAAAAGGTGCACGAAGAACTGATAAAAACAGCAGAAAATTATATTTCCGGCTGGAAACGCTGCCAAGCCGATTTTGAAAATTATAAAAAAGACCAGGCGCGAAGAATGGAGGAATTTCGAGAGTTCGCCACTCTGGACTTTGTGTTCCAAATTTTTCCGGTGTTAGATAGTTTTGAAAGTTCACTCACTCATGTTCCTGAAGACCAGAAAGAAAGCGCGTGGGTCGGCGGGATATTGCATATAAAAAAGCAGCTAGAAGAGCTTTTAAGGAATAATAAGGTAGAGGAGATTGAAGCCAGAGCCGGAGATGAGTTTAATCCGGAGGTGCATGAAGCCGTAAAACAGGAATCAGGAATCGCGAATCAGGAATCAGGAAATAAAATAAGTAAAGTTTTGCAGAAAGGATACAAAATGGAAAAAAGAGTGATTAGACCGGCAAGAGTAATAGTAGAATAACCCGCGAATAAAAATAGTTCATTTTAAAATAAAATAAAAAAGCCCGATTCGCTCTAAATTTCTATATTGGTTTGTGAACCCGTTAGAAAGTTAGGCGAACCGAGCTGGGACAGCTACGAGTTTTCA
Source organism: Candidatus Moraniibacteriota bacterium (assembly GCA_026396275.1). Lineage (NCBI taxonomy): Bacteria > Candidatus Moraniibacteriota > Candidatus Moraniibacteriota bacterium. The sequence goes on from JAPLXC010000019.1 coordinate 56,376, forward strand.
GGATTAAAACCGTAGAGCTTTTTCATTAGTTTTCGCAAGCGAGGACTAACGCCCTTGTTTATTTTGTTAAGAAATTTTTCGCCGCCATCACCGAGAAGATCGGTGCGAACGGCATTAATTTTCTTTTTCATTGGGAGCGGGTTCCGGACAAGTTTGTCACGAACTGGTAAATCGTCAAACATTTTTCACCTCCGTTTGCACTAGGATTATCTAAGTAGTTCTCTCCGAATCTCAATGTATCCATTTTCTCTGCTATTCCTAATAAGATTAGTCAAGTAAATGCTTATTTGCTTTAAATGATCCGATGAAAATTCCAACGCTTGAGAAAAAAACCAGTTTCTAAGCTCCACTGCTTCGGGCAAAGTTATTTTTACCATAAAAAGAACTACCTCCTCGTATAAATTTTTTGATGTCCAAAGGTTAACATAAATAAATATTTTAGTCAAAATTGATTATCGACTTTTGCCTTAAATAAAGCTAAAAGCTGGTAATTAATAAATTTTTGCTAATTAACTTTGAAGCTAATCAAACTAACAAAGCTAATGAAGCTAATAAAGCTATGGGTAAGATATTAGGAATCGACCTCGGCACCACTAACTCGGCAATGGCTGTAGTTCAGGCCGGAAAGCCGCAGATTTTAGAAAACAAAGAGGGAGCGCGCACCACTCCTTCAATGGTGGCAATTTCCAAAAATGGCGAGCGTCTCGTGGGTCTTTTGGCCAAACGCCAAGCGGTAACTAATCCGGGAAATACTTTGTTTTCCATCAAACGGCTCATTGGGAGAAGATTTGAGGATGCTGAAGTGCAAAGGGATTTAAAACTAATGCCCTACAAAATTGTAAAGGCCAATGGGGGAGTAAAAGTCATAATGGGAGACCCCTCGAGTTCCTCGGGGCAAGCAGAATATACACCGCAGGAAATTTCGGCCATGATTTTGGGGAAACTGAAAGCCGATGCCGAAGAGCGATTGGGAGAAAAAATTACTGACGCGGTGATTACCGTTCCGGCCTATTTTGACGACTCACAGAGAAAATCAACTAAAGAAGCGGGAGAAATCGCCGGGTTTAATGTCAAAAGAATAATCAACGAACCAACAGCCGCGGCGCTGGCTTATGGATTTAGCCAGAAGTCCGCCCAAGGCGGATCCGCCTCCGGCGGAAAAGAAGAAAAAATTGCGGTTTACGATCTGGGAGGTGGGACTTATGACATTTCTATTCTGGAAGTAGGCGGAGATACGGTGGAAGTGAAATCCACCAACGGCGACACTCACTTGGGGGGAGATGATTTTGACCAGCGGCTCATTGAGTGGATTATTGGCGAATTTAAAAAACAGGAAGGAATTGATTTAGGGAAAGATCCGTTGGCTTTGCAAAGGATTAAGGAAGCGGCGGAAAAGGCGAAAATTGAATTATCCACCGCGATGGAAACGGAAATTAATCAGCCGTTTATTACTAGCGGCACCGATGGCCCCAAACACTTGGTAATGAAAATGAGCCGGGCAAAATTGGAAGAACTAGTGCACGATTTAGTAGAAAAAACGATTGAACCAATGAAGAAAGCACTCTCCGACGCTAAAATGGACGCAAAAGATATCGATGAGGTAATTATGGTTGGCGGAGTTACCCGAATGCCTCTGGTTTTGCAGACGGTAGAAAAATTTTTCGGCAAGAAACCGAACATTTCAGTTAATCCAGATGAAGTGGTGGCCGTCGGCGCAGCCATTCAAGGCGGGGTGCTGGAAGGATCAGTGCGTGATGTATTGCTTTTAGATGTGACACCTTTGACGCTGGGAATTGAAACACTGGGGGGAGTGCGAACTCCTTTAATCGAAAGAAATACGACTATTCCCACTGCCAAGTCGCAAATATTTTCTACGGCCGCTGACAGTCAGCCCAGCGTGGAAATTCACGTGCTTCAGGGCGAACGGGAGATGGCAAGCGATAATAAAACACTAGGGAGATTTATTCTGGACGGCATTCCGCCGGCTCCGCGCGGTATTCCCCAGGTTGAAGTTACTTTTGACATTGACGCCAATGGAATTTTAAGCGTTACAGCCAAGGACAAAGCCACCGGAAAGTCGCAATCAATCCGTATTGAAGCATCAACCGGGCTTTCCAAAGAAGAAATTGAAAAGATGAAAAAAGACGCGGAAGCGCACGCCGAAGAGGATAGAAAGAAAAAGGACTTAGTTGAAGCGCGAAACATGGCCGACACGCTGGTTTACACCACTGAAAAAGCCCTGCGCGATGCCGGCGGCAAAATCACGGCGGATGAAAAGAAACCGATTGAAGAAAAAGTTGAGGCGCTGAAAAAAGTAAAAGACAGCGATGATGCGGAAGCGATCAAGCGCGCAACGCAGGAACTTTCCACCGAAGCGCAAAAGATAGGGGAGAAGTTGTATAAAGCGGCTTCCGAGGCGCAAAAACAACAGGGCGGACAACCAGGCGAACAGCCGAAAAAAGAGGGAGAAGTGAAAGACGCGGAAGTGGATAATGAAAAGAAGGACGAAGGAGCTTCAGAGGATAAAAAGTAATCTTTTAGCGGGGGCATACGCCCCCGCTTTATACATAAAGTAAATGAAACAAGATTCCATATTGACATTGCATAGATATTATATTTGGGCGACAACAATGAAGTTTCACTTTGAGGAAGAATTAAAAAAACATAATATATCTAAAAATAAAGATATTACTATAGAGCAAATGATGTATATGTCGATTTGGTATGGATTATTATATGTTGTAGCTGAAGGATGGAAAAATCTAAAACTGCACGATAAGGTTATTGATTCGTTGCTTCAATCTAAAAATATTAATTTACTTAAAAGATATAGAAACGGAGTATTCCATTTTAATAAAAAATATTATAATGATAAATACCTAGATTTTTGCAAAGAAAAATCATCTGCAGATTGGATTAGAAAATTAAACTTAGAGCTCGGAAAGTATTTTTTTGGAATATTTTAAAAAATAATTTTTAAATTAAAAATATGGAAAACGAAACAATCAAAGAAAATAAATCAGCAAAATTAGACAAAATAATGAAGCTAAGTATAATTTTTGGAGTGTTGATAGTAGCATTGTCAATTGCTTATTATCTGGTAGTTTTTTTGCCCCTTAAAAATAAAGAGCAGTGGAAGCAAGAAGAAGAAAAACAGAAAATGACGCAAGAGTGTTCAAACAAGACACTGGATGATATCAGAAGATGGGCAGAAGGAAGACAAGTTTCCGATGATAATTCAATCAAACAATATAATTTCTTTTTTGAAAAATGTTTAAAAGAAAAAGGATTATAAAAATAATTTCACAAACCAACCCTCCGACCGGGGCAGTAAAACAAAACAGCTTGTAAAATTAGTGATAATTAGAAATACTGACGATTTACCATATTTGCATATATAATAAAAAGTGTTGCTTGACCTGTTCAGTAACTTGTTACTTAACAATGTAAGTAATTTCCTCCAAAGGCGGACAAGAATTACGTAATTCTAAAATCAGCTTTTAAGCTTGACAAAAGTCCGATAATGAAATAGGATAAACAGTTGTAGTTGAGATGTTTTTTAAAAAATAAAAGCCTGAATTGGCAAAAGGAAAAGGAGGAAAAATGAGTGGAAAAATAATAACAAAGAATATGAAGATCGGAGAAATAATTGCCTTCAAAGATGAGAGAGCGAAAAAAATTATTGAAGATTATTTCTTTGATTTCAAAAATCTCCCACTCTATGCTAAGAAGATTACTCTTGAAGAAGCTGCCCGCAAGAGCGGCAAGGATTACAAAATCTTAGCTGTTTTACGGGCAATCAATAATTTGCCCGAGAAAAAGAAGAAATGATTTTTCTTGGGAGATATTACAGGCGGAAAAAAATCTGCCTGTATTTTTTACTGCATTATTCCGGCATACTATAATGTTACTACTACATAACCTTATATGGTAGTGATGAATTTATGAACCAATAAGCGACCGGAAATTTTGGAATAATTCGGTGACCGAAATCAGTCACCCACTTTTATTTTCTAAGGTCGTAATTTTTGACAAAATGAGCTTATTTGTTAATCTGGATATGCTTTTTAACAACATGTCACATATTAGAGGAGGATAAAAATGAAAGTAATTAGTGGTAACAGCAATCCCGATCTGGCACTTGCCATTGTGGAGTATTTGGGAATATCGTTAACCGATGCAACCATTTCCAGATTTAGCGACATGGAAATCAGGGCAGAAATCAATGAGAACATTCGAGGCAAGGATGTGTTCGTCATCCAGTCAATCTGTACACCGGCCAATGAGTATATAATGGAACTTCTCATTATAATCGATGCGCTCGTGCGTGCTTCGGCAAAACGCATAACGGCGGTAATACCATACTATGGTTATGCCCGTCAGGATCGGAAAACCGAATCCAGAGCGCCGATTACCGCGAAACTTGTGGCTAACTTGATTACCGCTGCAGGCGCCAACCGCGTGCTTACTATGGATCTTCATGCTGGACAAATCCAAGGATTCTTTGACATACCAGTTGATCATCTTTATGCCTCTACCGTGCTCTTGGATTATCTAAAACGGAACTTCTCGGGCCATCTGGTCATTGTTTCACCTGACGCTGGGGGAGCAGACCGAGCGAGAGCGTACGCTAAACGGCTCAATGCAGATCTAGCTGTCGTTGACAAAAGGAGAGAAGAGCCGGGCAGGTCAGAAATACTGAACATTATTGGAGAGGTGTCAGGTAAAACGGCCATTATCATCGATGATATGGTGGATACAGCGGGGACTATTTGCAACGCTGCTCAAGTGATCGCGGAGAAAGGAGCGCAAGCGGTATATGCTTGCTGCAGCCATGCAGTGCTGTCTGGCCCTGCTGTTCAAAGAATCAGCCGATCAGCCATTGAACGATTGATTGTGACTGACTCAATTCCACTTTCGGAAAGTGCCAAGACACTGGGGAAGATTACAGTGGTTTCTGTAGCGGAGCTTCTGGCAAAAGCCATACATTCTGTCCACAATTCCGAGTCATTAAAACCATTGTTCGTTTAGGAAAAATAACAGGTGATTGATAAATCAGTCACCTGCTATTTATTTTTGATGGCTCAACCGGCTATTGACAAAACTCTAATTTCTTGCTAGTATTAGGTGTTTCACGGGCATAAAATAAAAGGAGGTTGCTATGGGCGTGAAGATCTTTGAAATAATAAAGCAGAAAGAAAGAGAAAGGGTAAATGAGTATAAGCGTGAGCTCTGGCTTAAGATTTTTATCCCCTGGCTGCAGGAGCTTAAAAAAGAGCGTTGCAAAAAGACACCTAATATAGTATTTGACGAATAGGAGGAAAAGATGGAAAAATTTGATTTTAACGATGAGTTTTTCGCTCTTCAGGATAAATATGAAAAGATGGAGATAAAATTCAGAAAATCAATTGCCGAGGAGAATAGTGATATTCCAGGGAAAATCCTAGAGATTTTCAGGAAAGGAGATTTTAAAAAACTGGATGCCTTGGCGAAATTCGTAATGCGTTCTCTTAATACGGCAGAAGTTGGAGTATTAATAATGAAGTTTTACCGGAGCACTAGCACTGGGGATTACATCGAAAAAGAAGCTATCATAAATTATTTCAGGGTTATTTCCGGGTTTTGCCGTTAAAAAATTTCGAAGCGGGCAGTTGACAAAGTCAATTTCCCGCTTTTTTGTTTTTCTGTCTGACAAAATTTTCACTCGGCCTGAATTAGCACTCGGGAGGTGGGATTGCTAATTTTGCTGAATTGTTGTATAATCTGATAAGCTTGTATAGTTGCTTCCTCTACGAATTACGAATTTGGTACGAATATACGAATTATGGGTATTAGTATATTAGTATATGATTAGTAATTAGTAGCCATTGCCATTATGGATTATTACAAAATTTTAGGAGTCAATCGTAACGCTTCCGATGACGAAATAAAGAAGGCCTACCGGAAGCTCGCTCACAAATACCACCCGGACAAAGCCGGCGGCGATGAGAAAAAGTTCAAGGAGATTAATGAGGCCTATCAGGTTTTGTCAGACAAGGCAAAGCGTCAGCAGTACGATCAGTTTGGGCGGACGTTTGAGCAAACCGGAGCTGGCTTTGGCGGATTCGAGGGATTTGACTTTGGCAGTTTTTCCGGAAGAGGCGGATCAAGCTGGGATTTTGGCGGCTTTGAGGATATTTTTTCTGATATTTTTGGGGAAGGATTTACTGGAAGGACTGGAACTCGCCGGCGAGCCGGCAGGGATATTCAGGTTGATGTGGAGATAAGTTTTGAGGAAATGGTCCAAGGAACCCGGCGCGATGTCAATCTTTATAAGAGTGTTGTCTGTAGTGTCTGCCATGGAACGGGAGGAGAACCAGGAGCCAAAGAGCAATCCTGTCCCACTTGCGGTGGGTCGGGTCAAGTGCGAAAAACAACGCGCAGTTTTTTTGGAAGCTTTACCCAGGTTTCCACATGTCCAACCTGCGTAGGTACGGGAAAGACATATTCCCAGAAATGCCACAAATGCGGCGGCGACGGCCGGGTGAAAGAATACCAGGCAGTCGCGATTAATATTCCCGCCGGTATCCAGGACGGGCAGACCATAACGCTTCCCGGACAAGGAGAGGCGGGTGAACATGGCGGCGCTGGCGGCGATCTTTATACCAGTGTCCATGTGCGTCCGCATCCGAAATTTCAGCGGGAAAGAGACAACATTACTTCCACCGAACAAATAACTTTTTCCCAGGCGGTGTTGGGTGACAAAATCGCAGTGGAGACGGTTGAAGGATCAGTGAAAATGAAAATTCCGGCCGGAACTCAGTCAAGCGAAATCTTCAGAATTAAAGATGAAGGCATTCCGCATTTGGGAAAACGGGGACGCGGGGATCATCTAGTAAAAATTGTTGTTAAAATTCCGCGGCATCCCAGCCGGGAGCAAAAGGAATTAATCGAAAAACTGAGGAAATTGGATGAACGATAATTCAAGATATTGGTATTCTCACCTGGCGGTTTTTTTACTGTTGGCTGTATTGATTGCAGCTGGCGGTTTTTTGTTTTTTTCCAGAAGTAAGTGGTCAACAGAAGAAATAAGAGTATCAGGTGAGATTGATAGTGTCCATGAAAGTGTCGCGGAAAAACAAGAAAGTGTGGAGGAAATTAAAATACTATTTCTCGGCGACATTATGTTTGATCGCTATATTCGCCAAGTGGCGAAAAGAAAGGGTTATGACTTTGTCTTTCAGGACGTTGATAATTTACTTAAAGAAAAAGATCTCGTCGTTGCTAATTTAGAAGGACCGCTAACTGATAATAAATCAGTAAGTGCTACCAGTGAATTTGGAGAGAGAAATAATTACATTTTTACTTTTGATCCGCAAGTGGCGCCGATTTTAAAAAATCACAACATTAACCTAATTAATTTAGGAAACAATCACATTCTTAATTTTAGACAAAACGGTCTTGAACAAACGAAAAAATATTTAAGCGACGCAGGAGTAAAATATTTTTGCGACAAAGATATACGTTATACTTTATACAAAATACCTGCCTCGCCGGCAGGCGGGCATAATACAACCCTAAGTTTCGTTTGCTATAACCAGTTTGAGTCCGATGCGGTCGAGAAGGCACTGGCCGATATCGGGGAGGTGAAAAAAAGCGCCGATGTTGTTATTCTTTACGCTCACTGGGGAAAAGAATATGAAACAAAAGCTGATGCCAAACAAAAAGAATTAGCTCATAAATTTATTGACGCTGAAGCGGACTTGATTATCGGCTCCCATTCTCACGTAGTTCAGGAAAAAGAAATATATCAGGGTAAAACAATTTATTATTCACTAGGAAATTTCATTTTTGACCAGTATTTTAATTCGGAGACGATGAAAGGACTGGCAGTGGAAACAATTATTAATCCCGTTACAAAAGATATTAAGTTTAAGGAACATCAACTTCAAATGAAAAATAACGGACAGACAGAATGGAAAAAATAGTATATAATTGAACCATGGAAAACAAAAATCTAAACAAATTTTTTAATCCTGAATCAATTGCCATAGTCGGCGCCACTGATGGGGAAGGAAAGGTGGGGCGGATGGTAACGGAGAATATTTTTAATTTGGGGTACAAGGGGGAGGTGTTTTTGGTCAATCCCAACCGAAAAGAATTATTCGGGAAGAAATGTTACGCAACACTGGAGAGCATCAAGGACAATATAGATTTAGCCATCGTGATTGTTCCGGCAAAGTTTGTGAACGATATCGTCAAAAATGGTTTAGATAAAACAAAAAACTTTGTGATAATTTCGGCCGGATTTTCCGAAACAGGCGAAGAAGGAAAGAAACGGGAAGAAGAGTTGTCACAATTGGCTAAAGAAAAAAATCTTACCATTCTTGGTCCTAATTGTCTCGGCTTCATCATTCCCAAACTCAAACTTAACGCTACTTTTTCCGGCGGAATGCCGGGCTTTGGAAATATTGGTTTCATAACCCAATCAGGCGCGCTGGCGGTGGCCATTTTGGATATTTTTGAAAAGGAGCATCTGGGATTTTCCGGTGTTTTTTCCATCGGCAACAAAGTGCGAATTGACGAAGCGGATCTCATTGAATATCTGGGAAACGATCCGGGTACAAAAGTAGTCGGGCTATATCTGGAAGGAATTAAAAACGGCTCCCGTTTCATGGAAATGGCGGAGCGTGTTTCCCGGGTAAAACCAATTGTGATACTCAAAGCCGGGAAAACAGAGAGATCGCAAAAAGCCATAACTTTACACACCGGGGCACTGGCAGGAAGCGATGATATCACTCACGCGGTGTTTAAAAAATGCGGCATTATTCGAGCTGAAAATTTAGAAAAATTTATAAATATCCTGCGATTAATATCTCTGGCTAAGGTTTCCCAGAATAACTTAGTGGCAGTGGTAACTAATGCCGGCGGAGCAGGCGTGTTAACTACTGATATATTCAAAAACAAAACCATTACGCTCGCTGAATTGTCGGAAGCCACCAAAAGCAAATTGAGATCGGTTCTGCCGGAAGAGTCGTCGGTGGAAAATCCGATTGATGTGCTGGGGGACTCTCAAGAGGATCGC
>JAPLXC010000020.1 GCA_026396275.1 Candidatus Moraniibacteriota bacterium
AAATCCGATTGATGTGCTGGCGGACTCTCAAGAGGATCGCTATCAGTTGGTCTTAGATATTTTCAACGGCGAAAATATTGGTTCAATTCTTTGCATCCTCACGCCTCAGCAGCAGACCCCGGTAGACAAAATCGCCGATAAAATTATTTCTTTCTCAGAGACAACTCATAAGGTTGTTATGGCCAACTTTATGGGAGGAGAAAAGATAAAATCAGCCGCGGAGCGTCTGCAGAAAAACAACATTCCAAATTTTTCGTTTCCGGATGAAGCAGTGGAGGCGCTGGATAAATATTGCCGGTGGAATATTTTTCACTCCACCAAAGAAAAAGCAAAACCCCAAATCGACCAAGAGCGAAGAAGAAGGGCGGAGGCGCTTGTTCAAAAAATCAAGTCAGAGGGCAGAAATGTGTTGCTCTTTTCGGAAGCGGAAGAACTGATGGGGATTTATGGAATCAGCGTCATTGAGACCCATGATTATGGTTCAAATATGAATGCGAGGTTCCCCTTGGTGGCGAAAGTAGACAGCGATAAAGTACTTCATAAGACCGAAAAGCAAGGCGTTATCATAGACATAAAAGACAAGGGGGAGCTAGATAGAGCAATCGCGAAATTAAGGAGTTATTTTCCGGGGGAAAACGTAATTATCCAGCCGATGTCAAAAGGACACGCAGAGTTGATCATTGGAATAAAAAGAGATGAAATTTTCGGGCCAGTTATAATTTACGGCCTGGGAGGAATTTACGCGGAAGTTTTCCGGATGGTGGATTTTCTAATGCCGCCGCTTGACGTTCGGGAAATAGAAGAGTCCCTGCTGAAAAGCAAAATCAGGTTTTTATTCGGGGAAACGCGGGGGAAAAAGAGTTGCAGCAGTCAGGAACTAGCCAAAATACTTGAGGCGGTTGGCTTCCTAGCCCGAGAAAACCCGGAAATACTAGAACTTGATATTAATCCGCTTTTTATCTATAATGATGGTAACAAGGCAATAGCAGCGGATATAAAAGTAATCATTTAAAAACAAAACATTATGGGCGCGAAAAAACTTAAAATTTTGCTAGTTGATGACGATGATTCGACTCGTGAAATATACGCGGAAGTTTTTAAAAATTCCGATTTTGATGTTCTGGAAGCAAAAGACGGCGTTGAAGGATTGGATATAGCTACCCGGGAACTGCCGGATGTGATCTTCACCGGAATTATCATGCCCCGAATGGATGGATTTACGATGATGGAAGCGCTCAAGAAGAATCTGGCCACTTCTAATATTCCGGTAGTCATCTCCTCTCATATGGGAAGAGAAGAAGACCAGCAAAAAGCCAACGTCCTGGGAGCCAGAGACTTTATCGTTCGGGATGTCACATCGCCCAATCAGGTGGTAGAAAGGATTAACGCGCTGTTCTTAGCAGGCGGAGAGTATCGCCTCGATTTCAACGCATACAACCTGGATGCCCAGAAACTGGCCAGGGAACTGGGGCTTAATAATAATTTTCAGTGCCTGGAATGCAACGAAAAATTGGTCATGCAATTGAAACTTCAAAATCCGAAGGAACAGTTGTTTGAAGCGCGTTTCCTTTGCCCCCACTGCGGATGGGTGGCTAGATAGCTTTTATTAATCCAAATATCAAAATCCA
>JAPLXC010000021.1 GCA_026396275.1 Candidatus Moraniibacteriota bacterium
GCATACAAGTTGAATTTAATCCGGATTTGACGCTTTTATAAATATGGACTTTCAGGAAATTCAAAAAGGTGTTATCAATAACGCCAAAAAATATCAGGAAAAATATAAGGTTAATTTTGATGAAACTGCCGCTCTGATTAAATTATTTGAAGAAGTCGGGGAGCTGTCAGAAGCTTATTTAACTTACGCGAAAAAATCCCGTCCGGATAAATTTGTTTCAGAAGAGGATGCAAAGAATAAAGTGGCCAAAGAAATTGCCGATGTTGTCGGAGTAGCTATTATGTTAGCAAGCTTACTGGATATTGATCTGGAAAAATCCATTGATAAAAAATGGATTAATAAAGAAATATGAAACCAAAAATAAACGTCGGCTATGTTTCCCTTTTTCTGCTTTTCATCACGGTTATTTTTTTGGTCTGGAGCGGGTTTTACGTGTGGAAGAAATATGCTGCGCCACGCCTGCCTGACGGCGAAGCTAGAGAAGAAAAACAGAACCCCCTATCTTATTTAAGCGGAATTAAAAGTCAGATCAGCGAGGTTCAAAAGAAGCAAGAAGTGAAAAATAAAAGAGCGATGGAGCTGGCTGAAAACACGAAAGGGGTGGCTGATAAGTCCAATTTGTATACACTGGAAATTCCGGAAAGCTGGAATGTTGTCTCTAATGAGGGAGCTAAGGGCACCCAAGTTTCATATTTGGTGGCGCAAAGTTCTTATTTCGCCAGCAATGAAAGTAAATCAAACGGCGGAAATAAAACTTTTATTAATTATGATGAAGGAGCGCAACTAACGGTCCGCATTACTCAGAGTGAAGATTTATCAGCGATATCAGGAGACGGCGGACACGGGGCGTTTCTCCTTGGCAAGAAAGATGTAACAGTTGGTGGGGAAAGAGGCGCCTACCATGTTTTTAAAGAATCCGGCTCTCCCGACAGCCAATTTCTGGATGTTCATCTAATTCACAAGGAAAGCACTTATCTTTTCCGCTTCGCCTATAACCCCAAGACCTTTTCCGATGCTGAATACTCATTTCGGGAAATTTTAGATTCGTTTAAATTCAGCCAGTAATTTTCTATTTTGCTTAACAAGGAGGTAAAAAATGAGGAGAAATGGTAATACTGACGTGTTATATAGAAATTTATGTTCTTTAATTGAGGAGTTTGATCCGGAATTTATTTTTCTTCCAGCATATTACATTGCTAAAAGGACTATGGAGAGAATGAAAGATGGAAGGGGAAAAAATGAAGTTTTTAATGAGGTTTGTGAGGAACTTAAAATTTGCTCCAATGGCCGGGGAAAAAAAATATTAAAAGTAGCGGAAAAAATACTAAATAGTAATAACTTTTAAGCAGCCGTGGCAAAGTCCGCGGCTTTTTGTTGGTAATTGATTTTTCCCCAACTTAATGCTTAAATATAATTATGCTAGACATCAAATTCATCCGCGATCACAAGGAGGAACTGAAAAAGGCCATTAGTAATAAAGGCATTGATTTAGATGTGGATGAACTTTTAAAAATGGACGATAAAAGAAGAGAACTTCTTGGGAAAGTGGAGGAGCTGAATTCGCTGAAAAATGACATTAATGAGCTGGTGAAGGAGGCCAAAAGCGAAGAAGAAAGAAAGGAAGTAATTGAAAAGGGAAAAGAGATTAAGGATAAATTAGCAAAAGACGAGCCGCAGTACGAAACGATAAAAAGAATGTTTGATCTCTTAATGGTGAAAGTTCCGACTATCCCTTCTCCTGATACTCCGGTTGGAAAAAGCGAAAAGGATAACGCGGAAATATCCCGCTGGGGGGAGATTCCCAAATTTGGTTTTGCCGCCAAAGATCACATTCAGCTGGGAAAAGAACTGGACATTTTGGATCTGGAAAGAGGAGTAAAAGTCGCAGGATATCGCGGGTATTACGTGAAAAACGAAGGAGTAACTCTTGTGATGGGGCTGATGATGTATGCCCTTGGCAAAATGATTGAAAAGGGCTACGCGCCCGTGATTCCGCCGACGCTGGTGAAAGAATTCGCCCTTTTCGGGAGCGGTTATTTCAAAGGGAAAGAATATGATCTGAACACTGATGAAATTTATCAAGTAGCTACATCGGACAAAGAAGCAACCGGAGAGGCCTCAAAAGATAAAAAATTTTTAGTCGGAACCGCTGAACCGTCACTTTTGGCATATTACGCTGGCGACATACTGGAAGAAAAAAATCTGCCCTTGAAGATTTGCGGCTTCAGCCAGTGTTACCGAAGCGAAATAGGAAGTTACGGAAAAGACACTAAGGGAATTTACCGGGTGCATGAATTTATGAAAGTAGAGCAGGTGGTTTTATGCCCGGCTGATATTGCCCAATCGGAAAAGGTTCAGCAGGAGATGATTTCTATTTCCCGCGAAATGTATGAAGAGTTGGGATTGCCGTACCGCCAGGTGCAGGTGTGCACCGGGGAGATGGGAGCGGGAAAGTATAAAATGTTTGACCTGGAGGTCTGGATACCCAGCCGGAATGCCTATGGCGAAGGTGGTTCGGCCAGTAATTTCCTGGACTGGCAAGCCCGGCGCTTGAAAGTGAAGTATGTTGACAAAGAAGGCAATAAAAGGTATGCTTATATGCTGAACAATACCGCCTTGGCCAGCCCCCGGATTTTCATCGCCATTCTGGAAAATTTCCAGCAGGCCGACGGGAGCGTGAAAGTTCCGGAGGTGTTGAAAAAATATATGCCGGTGGCGGCAGATGTAATAAAGAAGAAAGTATAACATTTCTAACATGTTAATTTAGAGAAGTAGCTTGCCAATAATCAGAAAGGAAGGAGGAGATAAGTGAACTTCAAAAGAATTAGAAGAAGATTTAAGAATTGGGGAATTACCGCAAAGCGAGCGGCCGTATTACTCGCCATTGCGATTATTCTCTCTGCCCTTGTCATTCCTTGGGGAAAAGCCGCATCTTTCGAGCTTGTCATAGGAGGCATTATCCTTTCGGCATTTATTTTGTACGTATTGCTCCTTATATGGTTTTTTATCAGGTTTCTTAAAGAAGCATGGAGGGAGAATAAATGTCGGCGGATCTAAAGCATTTTTTTAAAGGCCTTAAATATTTAAGGCCTTTAGTTTTACCTTTAATTGGTCTCTTGACAACATTGGGCAGTTTGGTACAATTGAAACGTTCACTGAAAATAATATGTAACCTCAAAGCCACAACCAGCTAACCAACAAGCAATTTAAAATTCGGGTGAAAGAAAATACATCCTTGCGTGTAATAAAATATGCACATAAGGATGTGTTTTTTGTTCGTTGGATTTAGAATAAAATTTCAGCGAATGTCATTCTGAACTTGTTTCAGAATCCCTGTCTGCCGGCAGGTGATTTTCTAGATTCCGGATCAGGTCCGGAATGACATAAGGATTGTATCGGATAGCAGTTTGAAAATTGAATATAATACAGCAATTGTCTAAATCTTATTTTAGTTCGATCGGGATCCCGTCATTCGACGGGACTTGCGATTCGTGGCTAAATCGGAGATTTAGACGAATCGCAGTTTTCTGCGATTAGTCCACTCCGACGTTGAGTCGGAGTATTAGAGTCCGTGTTATTTGCGAAAGCAAGTAATACGTCGCGTGGTTCCGCAAGGAATTTTACGCGATATTCAAACGAAGAATTTATTTTCTTCAAATATTTTATTAGAGCAACTGCTTAAGGTGGATTTTTGTCCGCCAAAAGCGGACTCTAATAAATGTGGCAAAATTTTTCTATGAAAAATTTTGACATTTATTGAGAGTTTGATCCTGGCTCAGGATGAACGCTGGCGGCGTGGATAAGGCATGCAAGTCTGATGGTCGTGCCTCACTGCGTTCGGCACTCCCTTAATTCAAAAATCAAAGTGCAAAATGCAAAATTTTGGTGTCTTGCGAGCAAGACGGATTATTTATATGAAAATTATAAAGTCTGTGAGCGAAGCGAACACATTGATTTTGATTTTTAATTTTTGACTTTTGATTTTAAGCGCCGAGCATAGCGAGGTGCGACCATGGCAAACGGGTTAGTAATGCATAGGAACGTGCCCGAAAGTCGTGAATAATCCGGAGAAATCCGGAATAATACACGATGTGCTCTACGGAGTAAAGATTTATCGCTTAAGGAGTGGCCTGTATCCTATCAGCTTGTTGGTAGTGTAATAGACTACCAAGGCTATGACGGGTAGGGGGTGTGAGAGCACGGCCCCCAACATTGGGACTGAGACACTGCCCAAACTCCTACGGGAGGCTGCAGTCGAGAATATTCGTCAATGGGCGAAAGCCTGAACGAGCGACGCCGCGTGCGGGAAGAAGGCCTTAGGGTTGTAAACCGCTTTTCTAGAAGAAAAAATTGTGTCTCACTGTTGTTTGGTGAAAGCTTTAGTTTAATCCATTAATGTATGAGGGGAAAGATGAGCGCATTAAGCGGATGTATTAATAAGGTTGTTGTGGCTTATGTAGAGGAGGAGTGTCTCGAATGTGGCAATAAGGTCATTACAGAGTACCTGAGGATACTTGAAGCGGAGGATGGAGAATTTATTTTCCTCAAGCCTTGTGTGAAGATTTCCAGAAATAATCCTGACGCTTTGCGCATAGCAGAAGCCATAATTACGGAAAGTTTCAGGCCAATGGATGAAATAACGAAACGCGGTCTTTTCCACAACAAGAAAAATATTTCCAAAGTAGATCCAGTAGGATAAGTTTTGGGATTGCGG
>JAPLXC010000022.1 GCA_026396275.1 Candidatus Moraniibacteriota bacterium
TTTGAGCTTGGTTTGGAATAATTCGGGTTTTGACGTTTGGATTTTTGTTTTGTATGGTGAAATGGAAACTAAAGGAAAAAGTTAATATTGATTCTGCAGGCACGATTGACTTGCACCCAGTTGCCTTACAACTTCTTTTTCAGCGAGGAATTGACACTCTGGAAGGAATTAACCGATTCGTTTTTCCAGATTACGAGCGGGATATCTTAGATCCTTTTCTATTTTCCCAAATGAAAAAAGCAGTAGAAAGAGTTCAGCAGGCAAAAGAGAACGGGAAGCCAGTGGCGATTTTTGGCGATTATGATGCCGATGGAATAACTTCCGTGATTATTTTGGAAGAGGTTCTAAATGATCTTGGCATTAACCCGATAGTTTACATTCCTGACAAGAAAAGTGAGGGATATGGAATGAATGAGCGGGCAGTAGAAGAATTAGCCCGCCGGAAAGTGAAATTGATTATCACTGTCGACTGCGGCATTACTAACATCAACGAAGTTGAAAAAGCAAATCAAAAAGGAATAGATGTGATCATTATTGACCACCATCACGTTCCCGCCAATTTGCCCGGGGCGCTGGCAATTATTAATCCACGTCTTTCTGATTCCAGCTATCCTTTTAGAGAACTAGCTGGAGTGGGGGTAGCTTTTAAAGTAGCACAGGCATTGTATCAGATGCTTTTACCGGGAAAAATTGAGCAAACCAAATGGATGCTGGACTTGGTGGCCATCGGAACAGTAGCGGACTGCGTGCCGCTTGTGGGAGAAAACAGAACAGTGGTGAAATACGGCCTTATTGTACTTTCCAAAACCCGCCGGATGGGACTCCGGGAGCTATTTGCCGTAGGAAGAATCGCGGTTGATGAAAGCAACCCGCCTGACACTCGCAAAATATCTTTTCAAATCGCCCCCCGGATTAATGCCGCTGGCCGGATGGATCACGCCAATGTCGCTTACCATTTACTGATAGAAAAAGATCAGGTAAAAGCGCGCACTCGGGCGCTGGAAATAGAGGCCACTAACCAAAAGCGCCAGCAAGTTACTGATCGGGTGGCGGAAGAGGTGCGAATTTTGGCTAATACGATATTTAAAGACAAGAAGTTAATTTTCGCGGTAGGAGAGCATTTTCCGATTGGAGTAGCTGGCTTAGTCGCCGGAAAAATTGCTGAAGAATTCAACAAGCCCACCGCGGTGCTTCAAAAAGGAGAAAAAGAAAGCACTGGTTCTTTCCGAAGCATTCCTCAGATTAATATTATCGAAACAATCGAATCTCTTGGTCGTTGGCTTTTAAAATATGGTGGGCACAGCCAAGCAGCCGGAATTACCGTAACTAATAAAAATCTGGAGAAATTTTACGAAGGACTGAATAAGCTTATTGAAAAAGAACTGGAAGGAAAAGAAATAAGCCCAGAGGTGGAAATCGATGCAGAAATTACGCCGGCGGATGTTGATTTTGAACTGGCTGAAACATTAGAAAAATTTGCGCCTTTCGGAGAAGGAAATCCGGAGCCGGTTTTTTTAATGAAAAATCTTACTGTCGATAAATTAAAAACAGTAGGCAATGGCAATCAACACTTAAAAGTGTATTTGCGGTCAACTGACGGGCCGCCGAAAATATTTGAAGCCATCGGGTTCAATCTTAACGAACAATTCGGGCATTTAAAAGAAAATGATGTGATTGACGTCTTGTTCAATCTCCAACTGGATAACTGGAACGGCAATAAAAAAATTCAATTGAAATTAATTGACTTGAGACCGGCAATAAATAAATAATAATCCATGAGAATAGCGTTAGTTCATGACTACCTTGTCCAGTACGGCGGGGCGGAAAGGGTGCTTGAGTGTTTTGCCGAGCTTTTTCCTTACGCGCCGATTTATACCTTAGTGTATGACAAAGAAGCCATGCACGGAGAATTTTCCGATAAAGACATCCGCACTTCTTTTTTGCAAAGGTTTACGCTCGCTCGCAAAAAACACCGCCTCTTCCCGCCGCTGATGCCGCTGGCGGTTGAGCAATTTGATTTTTCCCGCTATGATATTGTCCTTTCTGATTCTTCCAGTTACGCCAAAGGAATTATCACATCTCCGGAAACTCTTCATATCT